>NZ_JBKJFM010000279.1:0-3466 GCF_046614825.1 Streptomyces nanhaiensis | reverse complement strand
GCGGGCCACGTCCACCAGGTCGGTCTCGGCCTTGATCAGGATCGCGCCCAGCGCGGCCACGGTGCCCAGGAAGGCCCACAGCCAGTTCGCGGAGGCCCCCTCGGCGCGGAAGACGTCGGCGGCCCGCCGGCCGGGTGCGCGGCGGTGAGGTGCGCAGGGGCGCGGCGGACGCGGGCCGGTCCACGGGCGGTGCGGGGTCCGGCTCGGAGTCCGGATCCGGATCAGGGTCCGGCGGGGCAGGGGGCCCCGGGCGTGTGCCCGGGTCCGGCGGGGTCTGCGACCAGCCCAGGTACGTGCCGCAGTTGCCGCAGAAGTCGTCGTCCGGGCCGTTGGACGTCCCGCACGCGGGACACGCGCGCATGACGTCACCTCCCCTCGTCGGCGGGTGGACCGGGCAGGACCTCCACCCGGCAGACGGTGTGCACCGGGCACATGGCCCGGACGATCGCGCGGACCCGGTCCGGGTCCACCCGCGCTCCCTGGCCCGGCCACACCCGGACCAGGGGCTCGGAGGAGGGCTCCGGCGGAAGGCCGGCGCCGGCGGTGCGCGACCAGGCCGCTCCGCCGTCCCCGGTCACCTCGGCGTGCACGCCGAGCGCCAGCCGCAGGGCCTCGACCAGGCCGCGCCCGGTGCCGCGCCAACGGTGCAGCTCCACCGCGCGGGCGACCGCCTCCCGGCGGGCGGCCAGGGGCCACCGCGGGTCGTCGGCGGCGCCCACCCACGACGCCAGCCAGGCCAGGAAGTCGGTCGGGGCCACCCGGGGGTCGAAGTAGGAGGGCAGGTTGTCGAGGGTCGCGAAGACCGGTGCGAGGACGGTGTCGAGACCTGCGGTGAACCGCTGCGCGAGGTCGTCGTCGGCGTACAGGGCGGGCAGTTGCCCGCCGATCGGGTACCTGCTCGGCAGCCCGGGCACGGCGGCTCGGCTCATCCCCGTGCCTCCGGTCCGGCGGCCGTGACGGCCACCTGGTGCTGGTGGGAGAAGACCAGCGCGCCCGCGGCCACGTCGATGCGGTCCGCCGGCGCGCCGCGCCGCCCGGTGACCGGGTCGGCGGGGAACAGCCGGATGTCCTCCACCAGCGCGTCGCCGCAGGCGCGTTGCAGCACGCCGAAGACCTCCCCGTACTGCACCGGCCGCCCGAACGGCCACCCGGTGCCGTCGGGACCGCCGTGCAGCGGGTCGAGGTACCGGAACAGCGCGGCGAGCGCCGCCTCGCGCACCCGGCCGGCGTCGTCCGGCGCCGCCGCGAGCCGGGCCACCACGGTGACGCCCTGGTAGACCGGCGGCTCCACGACGAGGCGGGTGCCGATCAGGCGCCGTTCGTCAAGGCTCGCGGTGATCGCCCGGAGCACCTGGTCGGAGGGGATGAGCTGCTCGAAGCGGAGTCGGCCGTCCTCGTCGGCGACCGCGTCCGGGACCACCAGGACCCGTACCGCGCCCGCGCCTTCGCCCGCGGGCAGGCAGCGGACCCGGCGCAGCGAGGGCGCCGCGAGACGGCTGATGACCTCGTAGTCCTCGGCGGTCACGGCTCGCTCCTGCGTCCGCAGCGCCTCCGGCGCCCGCAGCCTGGCGTTGGCGACGGTCTCGCCGGCGACGCCGCCGCGCGCAGCCTCCCGGTTGACGACCCGCGCGACGTACGGGACGGAGCTGCGCAGCACGCGGATCGAGCCGCGGGCGACGTTGCCCGCCGGACCGCCGCCGGTGCGGTAGCGGGCCACCCGCACCCGGGCGCCCTTGGGCGGCACGGCGCCGCACTGCCGCAGCGTGCCGTCCGGCTCGCGCAGCACCGGGGGGAAGCCGAACTCGCCGGTGGTGGCGTCCACGCGGACGTGCCGGTCGCCGGGCCCGGAGCGGCCGAAGTGCTCCACCACCTCCCAGCGCTGCCACCCCTCGGCCGAGGACACCTCCACCACGGGGGGCTCGCCGTCGAGGAGGACCGGTGGGCGGTCGAGCCGGAACGCCTGCCCGGCGACCCCCTCGGAGACGCCCAGCGGCACGTCGGTCACGGTCTCGGCGTGCTCGACGGACATGGTGCCGCCCACGGTGAACACCGCCGCCTCGCGCACCGTCGGGGACTGCGAGTAGAACGGCTGCCCCGGTTCCGCCTCGGTGACGCGGCAGCGCAGCCAGCCGGCCCGCGTCCCGCCGACCACCGACGCCGTGTGCCCGGCCGGCACGTACACGATGACCTCGCCGGGCCGGTTCAGCCCGCCGGTGGTGTCCTCGCCGGTCTCGCACACCCGCCAGCCGCCGCCGTCCCACGCCTCCCACACCAGCGGGGGCTGGCGCGGGTCCACGCCGACACCTTCCACACGGCTGTCCAGGCGCACCGCGACGATGCAGCGCGGCACCGCCGCCGGCAGGCCGAACAGCAGCGCGTCGCCCGGCTCCGGCGCCGCCTGGAAGCAGAGCACGTCGCGGCCCTCGGCGAGCTCCCCGGTGCGGTCGGTCTGCGCACCGGTCCGGGGCGCGGTCACCAGACGCGTCAACTCGCTGGGAACGATGCGCAGTTCGTCCGTGGTCGCGAACACCACGGCTTCCCCGGCCTCCTCGGCCCCGCCGCTCTCGCCCGGTGCGCCGGGCGCGGCGGTCACCTCCGTGCCCGCGGGCAGCACCACCGTGTCGGGCTGCGGCGCCGACAGGTGGAAGTCGACCTCGGCCACGGCCGCGGCCGGCGGGAACAGACGGATGCCCAGCAGGTCCAGGAACGCGGTGTAGTTCTTGTCCGGGACCCGGTTCAGCCGGTACAGCAACTGGTCCACCAGGTAGGCGAACGTCTCGATCAGGGTGACGCCCGGGTCGGAGACGTTGTGGTCGGTCCACTCCGGGGCACGCTGCTGGACGTACCGCTTGGCCTCGTCGACCAGTTGCTGGAACCGCCGGTCGTCCAGGTTGGGGGAGGGCAGGGCCATCAGTCGGCGCCCCGTTCCCCGGCCCCCTCCTCGGAGGGGATCGTGTAGAAGGGGAAGACCAGGTTGCGACGGTCGTTGGTGGAACGCACGGTGTAGTGCACGTCGATGTAGAGGGTGCCCGCCTCCACGGCGTCGAAGGCGACCACCACCTCGTCCACCGCGATGCGCGGCTCCCAGCGCTCCAGGGCCTCGCGCACCTGCTGCGCGACGCGTCCGGCGGTGGCGCCGTCGCCGGGGGCGAAGACATGGTCGTGGATGCCGCAGCCGAACTCGGGGCGCATGGGGCGCTCGCCGGGCGCGGTGCCGAGCACCAGGCGGATCGCCTCCTCGATCTCCCGCTCCCTGTCGACCATGCCGATCCCGCCGGTCGGCCCGACCCGCAGCGGGAACGCCCAGCCCCGGCCGATGAACCGCTCGCTCATCACGCGCCTCCGATCAGGACGTTCGCGGCGCCGGTCAGGACGGCCGCGCCGCACGCGCTCCGGTCGCGTGCCCGCGCGGCGGGCAGTCCGCCGATGAGGACGGCGCCCGCGGCGGCCGCCGCGCCGCATCGTC
>NZ_JBKJFM010000278.1:0-3482 GCF_046614825.1 Streptomyces nanhaiensis | reverse complement strand
GGCGCCAGGGCGCTCGCCGCCGCGTCCGGGTCCTCGCTGTCCAGCAGCCGCACCGCGTGGCGGCCGAGCTGGGCCAGCACCTCGCCCGGCAGCCAGGTACCGCCGGAGGGCGTGTGCGCCGCGACGCGGGCGGCGAGGCCGTCCAGCGCGGGCCGGCCGGCCGGGTCCTTGACCAGGCAGTCCGCCACCAGTTCGCGCAGCGGCCCGGAGAGCCCGGTCAGGTCGGGCTCCTCCTCGGCGATGCGGAACAGCAGTGCGTGGAAGCCGCTGTCGGCCGTGCCGAACGGCATCCGCCCGGTCGCCGCGTAGGCGAGCACCGCGCCGAGGCAGAACACGTCGCCGGCCGGGGTGACCCGCTCGCCGCGCACCTGCTCGGGCGACATGAAGCCCGGCGAGCCGATGACGGCGCCGGTCTGGGTCAGCCCGCTCCCGGTCACCGAGTCCAGGGCGCGGGCGATGCCGAAGTCGATCACCTTCGGCCCGTCGATGGTGACCAGCACGTTCGACGGCTTCAGATCGCGGTGCACCAGCCCCGCGCCGTGGATCGCGCGCAGCGCCTCGATCAGCCCGGCGGCCAGCGCGTACACCGAGTGCTCGGGCAGCGGCCCGTAGTCCTCGTCGACCACCTCCTGCAGCGACGGGCCGGCTATGTAGCCGGTGGCCACCCAGGGGACCGCGGCGTCGGTGTCGGCGTCCAGCACCGGAGCGGTCCACTGGCCGCCGACCCGCCGTGCGGCGTTGACCTCCTTGGCGAAGCGCTCCCGGAAGGAAGGCTGGCGGGCCAGCTCCTCCTGGACGACCTTCACCGCGACCGTGCGGCCGCGTTCGGAACGCGCCAGGTAGACCCGGCCCATCCCGCCGGCGCCCAGTCTCCCCAGCAACCTGTACGCGCCGATCCAGCGCGGGTCACCGTCCCCCAGTGGTTCCATCGCGCGCGGCTCCTCCCCGTTCACCTCGTCCGTCGAGAATAGAGGTGCGGATCCACGGTGATGACGACGGCAACCGATCCGTGACCGGTTCCCCGCCCCGGTCCCGCGGGCCCGGCCCCGGGGTTTCAGCCTCCGGGGGTGACGAGCCCCGACTCGTAGGCGAAGACGGCCGCCTGGGTGCGGTCGCGCAGCCCCAGCTTGACCAGCACCCGGCTGACGTGCGTCTTCACGGTGGACTCGGCGACGACGAGGCGGTCGGCGATCTCGCCGTTGGAAAGGCCCCGGGCGACGAGCGCGAGCACCTGCGTCTCACGCTCGGTCAGGTCCCCGATGCGCTCCCTGAGCGGGGCGTGCGGGCCGGCGGCGGCCGAGAGCCGGGAGAACTCCGCGATCAGCCGCCGGGTGACCGTAGGCGCGAGCAGGGCCTCGCCGGCCGCCACCGTCCTGACCCCGTCGGCCAGTTGGCGGGCGGAGGCGTCCTTGAGCAGGAAGCCGCTCGCACCGGCGCGCAGGGCCTGGTAGACGTACTCGTCCAGGTCGTAGGTGGTCAGGATCAGCACCCTGGCGGCCGAGCCGGACGCGCAGATCTCGCGGGTGGCCTCCAGTCCGTTGACCACGGGCATGCGGATGTCCATCAGCACGACGTCCGGGTCCAGCCCGGCGACCGCGTCCACGGCCTCGCGTCCGTCGACCGCCTCGCCGACGACCTCCATGTCCGGCTGGGCGTTCAGCAGGACGGAGAAGCCCTCGCGGACCATCATCTGGTCGTCGGTGACCACCACCCGGATCACGGCGCGTCCTTCCGGAGCGCGGTGCCGGGCGCGGTGCTCTGCGCTGCGTTCGGCGCTGCGTCCGACGCGGCGTTCGGCGCTGCGTCCGGCTCCACCGGCAGGAACGCCTCCACCGCGAAGCCGCCGTCCTCGGTCTCCTCGGCCGTCAGCTCGCCCCCGAGCATCGCCGTGCGCTCCCGCATCCCCAGGACCCCGTGCCCGGCGCCCCGGCCCGCCCCCGCCCGGCCCTCCGCCGGCTCCGCGGGCGGCCCGTTGACGATCCGCAGCCCGAGCCCGACCGGCACGTAGCCCAGCTCCACCCGGGCGCTCGCGCCGGGCGCGTGGCGCAGTGCGTTGCTGAGCGCCTCCTGCACGATGCGGTACGCGGACAGCTCCACGCCCTGCGGCAGCGGGCGCGGCCTCCCGGTGGTCACCGACTCCACCTCCAGCCCGGCGCGGCGCACGTTCTCCAGCAGGCCGCCGAGGTCGGCGAGGGTGGGCTGCGGCGCCTCAGGGCCCCAGTCGCCCAGACCGCCGTCCAGGCCGCCGGGCAGGTCCGCGCGGACGACGCCCAGGACTCGGCGCAGCTCGGTCAGGGCCGTCACCGCGTTCTGCCGGATGGTGGCCAGCGCCGCCACCAGCTCCTCGGGCGGGTCCTGGACTCGGTAGGGGGCCGCCTCGGCCTGGATGGCGACCACCGACATGTGGTGGGCCACCACGTCGTGCAGCTCGCGGGCGATGGTGGTGCGCTCCTCCAGCAGCGTGCGACGGGACCGCTCCTCCTCCACCACCGCGACCTGCTCGACGACCTGCCGCCGCGAGTCGCGCCAGCCGCGCACGGCCAGCAGCAGGGTGAGGGCGATCCCGGAGACCACCGCCATGGCGAAGGCGACCGCCGCGCCCCGGTAGGGGTCCGTCGCGGCGGCGAGCCCGCCGGCCAGGGCGGTCAGCAGCCACATGTGGACCGACACCCGGGGGCGGGTACGGGCGGCGACGACCAGCAGCACCACCAGGTGCGCCACGAAGGAGACCCCCGTCCAGGGCCAGGCGACCCAGGTGCCGGGGGCGACGGTAGCCGTGAAGAACATGCCGCCGAGCGACAGCCAGAAGGCCCCGATCGGCCGGAACAGCAGCACGATCAGCGGCACGCCGAGGAACAGCGCCCGCACGAAGCCGCCGCCGTCGTAGGGCTGGGAGTTGACGGCCTCGACGAACATCAGCAGCAGCGTCAGGCCCACCAGGGCGAGCTGCGGCAGCCGGCGGGCCGGGCCGCGCGCGGCGGCGGGCAGCCGGCGCAGCAGGCGGTGGTCCTCCGGCAGCGGGGGCAGCGGCCGGAAGGCGAAGGCTCCGGTCAGCAGTTCCGCGCGCAGGTCGTGCAGGGCGTCGCGGGCCATCCGCAGCTCGGTGGGCTGCCTGGAGCCGCCGGCCGCGGCCGTCTTCGCCCCGGCCGTCTTCGCCCCGGCCGTCTTCGCCCCGGCGGGTTTCGTCGTATCGGTCACGGTGACGACCCTAGGGACCACGGGCGTCCCGGTCGTCCGCCCGCGGTCGCATCCTCCGGGGTCCGTCTCAGGTACTACACGCTCAGGTGCCGCGCGCCCGCCCGGCGTACCGCGTCAGCTCCCGCGCCAGCAGCCCGAAGGCCGCCGTGCCCGGGGTGACGGGCGCGTAGTGGCCGGTGCCGGGCAGCTCGGCCAGCCGGACGCCGGGCCGGGCGGCGGCGTAGCGGCGGGACAGCTCGACGGGCACGTCCGCGTCCTCGGCGCCGTGCAGCAGCACCACGGGG
>NZ_JBKJFM010000277.1:0-3547 GCF_046614825.1 Streptomyces nanhaiensis | reverse complement strand
CTGTCCCGGTATGCCCGGGTCACATCGCGCAGAGCGGCACCGGCGGAAAGGAATGGTTTCCGCGGTGCACAGCGTCCTCGCTGTGTGTTTCAAAGGAACCTCGCCGTCTCCTCCGGAACCGGAGGAGTGACGGGGTATCAACATATCTGGCGTTGACTTTTGGCACGCTGTTGAGTTCTCAAGGAACGGACGCTTCCTTCGGCACCCCTTCCGGGGCCCCTCCGGGCGCTTCCCTTCGGTGTCTCCGACTCTATCAGAGTCGCTTTTGCCGATCGAAATCGGCTTCGCTTTCCGATGAGAATTCGGATCGCCTCACCGGAGCCTCGGGCTCCTGGTCGAAGCTGGATAGATTTTCATCCGTCTGCCCTCAAGGGTACCACCCTCCGGGCAACTTCTAAAATCTACCTCCCGCAGGGCTCCCCGTCAAGGGCGCCCTCCGGAACGATCAGAACCGTAGCAGGTCTGAGGGCCTCGATGCACATCGGCCGTGTCACGCCGCCAGAGGAACCTCGGCGGAGCGGTCGGCGGCCTCCACATCGCCCGCCTCGCCCCTCCTCACCGCCCTGGCGCCCAGTACGTAGACATAGGCCAGGAAGGCCAGCTCGGCGACGACCCCGATGGTGATCCGGGCCCAGGTCGGCAGACCCGAGGGGGTCACGAAGCCCTCGATGACGCCCGAGACGAAGAGCACCGCGGCCAGGCCGAGCGCCATGCCGATGGCCGCACGTCCCTCTTCCGCGAGCGCCGTGCGGCGGCTGCGCGGTCCCGGGTCGACGACCGTCCATCCCAGGCGCAGACCCGTGCCGGCCGCGACGAAGAGGGCGGTCAGCTCGAGCAGGCCGTGCGGGAGGATCAGGCCGAGGAAGACGTCCAGGCGGCCCGCCGAGGTCATCAGACCGATGCCGATCCCGATGTTCAGCATGTTCTGGAACAGCACCCACAGCACCGGTATCCCGAGGAAGGCGCCGAAGATCAGGCAGATCGCGGCGGCCTGGGCGTTGTTCGTCCACACCTGGGCGGCGAAGGACGTGGCCGGGTTGCTGGAGTAGTAGGTCTCGTACTGGCCCCCGGGCCGGGTCATCTCCCGCAGCTGCTCCGGGGCTGCGATGGCGGCCTGGATCTCGGGATGGGTCCCGATCCACCAGCCGATGAGGACGGCGACCAGCGTGGACAGCAGGGCCGTCGGTATCCACCAGTGCCGGGAGCGGTAGACGGCCGCCGGGAAGGCGACCGTGAAGAAACGCGCCACGTCCTGCCAGGCCGCCCGGCGGGTACCGGTGACCGCGCTGCGCGCGCGGGCGACGAGCGAGGTGAGACGGCCGGTCAGTGCGGGGTCGGGGGCGGTGGACTGGATCAGCGACAGATGGGTGGAGGTGCGCTGGTAGAGGGCGACGAGCTCGTCGGCCTCGGCTCCGGTGAGGCGGCGCCGGCGGCGCAGCAGCTCCTCCAGGCGGTCCCACTCGGCCCGGTGGGCGGTGACGAAGACATCGAGGTCCATGGGGAGAGCTTTTCAGATGGGTACGCGGTCGGTCTCGGGCTGCTTGGCGGTCGGTCGGCCGCGGGCGGCAGACTGTGTCCGTGTACCCGGCGTACGGCGTACGAGGCGTACACGGGTCCGAGGCGAGGGGCGAGGAGGCGTACCGGGTGAGTCAGCTCGTAACGGGTGATGCGGTGGTGCTCGGGCTGCGGCCCGCGCGGCTGCCGAGCCGGGCCCTGGCCGTCTTCATAGACCTGGTCGTGCTCTGGGGGGTCTATCTGGCTCTTTCGGTGGCGGTGCTGTCGGCCACCGGTTCCCTGGACGACGCGGCCACCGCGGCGATCGCCGTCGCGCTGCTGGTGCTGGTGCTGATGGGCGGGCCGGTCGCGGTCGAGACGCTGTCCCACGGCCGTTCGCTGGGGAAGATGGCGTGCGGACTGCGGGTGGTGCGGGAGGACGGCGGGCCGATCCGCTTCCGGCACGCGCTGGTCCGCGGGGCGCTGGGCTTCGTAGAGATCCAGATGACGGTGGGGGTCGTCGCGTGCATCGCCTCGCTGGTCTCCGCGCGGGGCCGGCGGCTCGGCGACGTGTTCGCCGGGACGCTGGTGGTGCGGGAGCGGATTCCGGTCCCGCGGCCGGTGCCGGTGCCGCCTCCGCCGCCGTGGGTGGCCGGGCACTTCGCCGGGCTGGACCTGTCGCGGGTGCCGGACGGGCTGTGGCTGGCCGTACGGCAGTACCTGCTGCGCGCGGACCAGCTCGATCCGCAGGTGGGCTGGTCGATGGCGCAGCGCCTGGCGGCCGATGTGGCGGGCTTCACCGGGGCCCCGGTGCCGGAGGGGATGCCTCCGGCCGTGTACCTGTCCGGTGTGGTGGCCGAGCGGCAGGGACGGGACGCGCGGCGGGCCTTCGGTGAAGGCGTCCGGCCGGGGGCCGAGCGGAACGGCACCGCGCCGCCGCCGACCGCGGCCGGACCCGGTCCCGGCTCCGCATGGCCGGCCTCCCCTCCCCCGGCGGCTCCGCCCGCCTCCGCTCCCTTTGTTGCCCCTTCTGCCCCTCCGGCGCCCGCGCCGTCCCCGCAGCAGCCGCCTGCCGGTGGTGGTGTCGGTGGCAACGGCGGTGGCGGGGAGGCTGAGGGGCCGCGCACCGGCTTCGTTCCCCCGGCCTGACGCCGGCCTGACGCCGGCCGCGGGGCCCGGCCCGCGGTTCAGCCGAACGTCGAGGGCGGGGACTCCAGGTCCTCCAGCTCGATGCCGGGGGCGGCCAGGACGACGTCACCGGCGATGTGGACGGAGTGCCGCTCGCCCGTCTCCAGATCGTCGACCCGGTAGTGGTCCACGGTCAGCGGGCCGCTGTCGGTGGCGTGTGCTTCGCTGTCCACCAGCGCCCAGGCCTGGTCGAGGGTGCGGGGGGCGAGTACGGGGGGTGCGAAGGCGACGAGGCGGACGCGGGTGGCCGGTGCGCCGGGCGCGGGGCGCAGCAGCCTCGCGGTGGCGACGAGGAACGCGGGGGAGGCTCCGGTGAAGGCGTGGGCGGGCGCGTTGCCCTCCTGGGCCCGCTCCCCGGCCGGGTCGGCGCGTACCCAGGTCACGCCGTCGAGTGCGGCGCCGCGTACCTGCCAGTGGGGGGTGGTCAGTTCGAGGCGGAGGGGGCGGCCGAGGCCGTCCAGGGTGAGGTCGACCGAGCCCGCGCGATCGCCGGAGGGGGCGGTGAGCTGCGAGACGTACCGCCAGCCGGACGGGCCGGTGGCGCACTGGAAGTGCTCCTCGCCCAGGGGGGTGCGGTCGTGCGGGTCGTGGAGTGAGTAGCGGCCGCGGGGCATGATGGGTCCTTACGGGTCAGGCCCCCGCCGTGGAGCGGGGGCCTGACGGCGCGCTTGCCTGCCGGACGACGTGTGTCAGTAGCGGTAGTGGTCGGGCTTGTACGGACCCTCCACCGGCACCCCCAGGTAGGCCGCCTGCTCCGGACGCAGCACGGTCAGCCTCGCCCCCAGCGCCTCCAGATGCAGCCGGGCGACCTTCTCGTCCAGACGCTTGGGCAGCACATACACCCCCACCGGATACGCGTCCGGCT
>NZ_JBKJFM010000276.1:0-3562 GCF_046614825.1 Streptomyces nanhaiensis | reverse complement strand
GCCGTCGCAGCCGCGGCCGTCGCGCTGACGGTCGCGGAGCCCGTCGCGCTCTCCCTGGCGCTGGCCCTGTGCGGGGTGGCGGCGGGGGGCGTGGCGCTGCGCGCGGAGCGCCGGCCGGTCGCGGCGTACGCCGGGGGCGTGCTGCTGGTACTCGCCTGGTGGGTGCGGCTGGGGAGCTGGGAGGTGACCTCGCCGGAGGCGTACACCCTGCCGGTCACGATCCCCGCGCTGGCCGTCGGCCATCTGCACCGGATCCGGCCGGAGGTCTCCTCCTGGGCGGCGTACGGCCCCGGGCTGGCGACGACGCTGGTGCCGAGCCTGGTGGCGGTCTGGCTGGACACCCACTGGCTGCGCCCGCTGCTGCTGGGCACCGCCGCGCTCGCCCTGACGGTGCTGGGCGCGCGGTCGCGGCTGAAGGCCCCGCTGCTGCTGGGCGGGGGCACCGCCGCGCTGGTCGCCGTGCACGAACTGGCCCCCTACGTCGTCCAGGTGGCCGGGCTCCTCCCCAGGTGGGCGCCGCCGGCCGCCGCCGGCGTGCTGCTCCTGGCCCTCGGCGCGACCTACGAGCGGCGGCTGCGGGACGCGCGGCGGCTGCGCCGCGCGGTGGGCCGGATGCGCTGACGGTCCGGCGGCCGCGGCCGTCACGGAAGAAACAGGAGCAGCGGAAGCAGGAGCGGGAACGGGGCCGGGCCGGGGCGGACGGGAGCCTGGACCGTCCGCCCCGGTCCGGCCGGCCTCACTCGGGGAGGAGGTCCCCGATCAGGGCGAGGTTCTGGATGGCGGCCAGGCCGTACAGGGCGGTGGTGTTGGTGTCCACCCAGGCGGCCCCGCTGCCCTCGACCAGGGCCATGGGCCCGCTGATCCTCTCCGTCTTCCAGGGGGAGGACTCGCTGTAGCCCCAGGCGTCCTTGGTGAAGAACTCCCGCCAGGCCCGGGTGCCGTACTTCTCCCGCTCGTCCTTCAGCCGGGAGGCCGCGTAGGCGGTGAGGCGGGAATGGCCCTGCTGGAGGATGAGGTTGGTGGCGTAGCCGCCGAGTTCGGCCTGCTGCTCGGCCCGGGTGGCGCCGTAGAGGCGGCAGTACTGGAGCCAGGCCTCCTCGAAGCCCTCCACGTCGGTGAGGTGGATCAGCTCTGCGCAGATCTCCACCTGCCCGAACATCGCGCTCAGATGGCTCATCGAGACCTTCTTCTCGGCCTCGGCGAACTCCCCGGTCCCGATGTCGTAGCGGCCCTCGCCGGTGCAGAACCCGTTGGGCATCCGCGCGATGGTGCGCATGGTGGCCTTCAGCTTCTTCTCGGCCCTCTCCGCCTCGGGGCCGCGGCGCTCCCACTCGGTGAGCCAGGCGGCGGCCAGCCCGCTCCAGTCGGTGCCCAGCCCGATGCCCAGCGCCCGGGGGTCGGGCTCGTAGGGCTCGGTGCGGATCTTGCGCAGCGGGTCGAGGGCGAGGAAGGTCTCGTCGGAGTCGACCAGGGCGTGCATCAGGTCGCCGCAGCGCTCGTCGGCGGTGAGGAAGTAGTACGGGCGGCGGTAGACGGCGGTGGAGATGCGCTGCTGCTTGGCGCTGTCGGCGTAGTGCTGCACGCCGTGGCGGGTGCCGAGCCCGGCCCACTTGCCCAGGTGGTAGACGTCTACCTCGCCGGTGTGGCGGGTCATGGCCTCGGCGAAGCGGAAGACGTCGGCGCGGCCGGAGCGCAGGTAGGCGTACCACAGCCACAGGTCCGGGGAGAGCTCGGAGTTGTCCCAGGCGTAGCCGCCGACGTCGTAGCGCCACTGGTGCCGGTCCGCGTCGTAGGTGTGCATGATGTCGCCGTAGTCCCAGAAGCCGTACCAGCGGCGCTGCTCCACCTGGTCGCGGTAGTAGTCGAAGAGGAAGTCCAGGTGGTCCTCCAGCCTCGCCTTCGCGGGTGTGGAGCGGTCGACGGGGGCGAACAGGGCGCCGAGGACTCCGGCGGCGGCCAGGTGCGCGGGCGGGGCGGCCAGTTGCGGCGGGGTCTGCACGGCCTCGGCCTGGCGGGCGAGGGTCTCGGCGGCGGGGGTGGCGGCGTTGGCCCAGAACATCAGCTCGCTGGTGCGGGCGATGCCGTAGGGGGTTCCGAAGCCGGGCTCGTAGTCCTCGTAGGTGATGTTGAGGCCCTCGAGCTGCTCGGCGTGGGTGTCCTGGCCCATGCCGTCGTGGTAGAAGCGCAGGTCCATCGGCTGCGCCTCGGGTGACCACAGCCAGAGGGTGACCTCGGCCTCGTCCGTGGCGGCGCCGCGTACGTCGAGCTGGGCGGGGTGCTTGCGCCAGAAGTCGCGCAGCCCGAAGGAGAGTCCGCCGCCGACCCCGCCGACGTAGCCGAAGCCCGAGGCGCGGCGCCCGCCTCCCGCGGCGATCCAGCCGTGGCCGGGCTTGGTGCGCTTGCGCACGGTGAAGCCGTCGGCGGAGAGCTGGGCGAGGGTGTAGTCGCCCCAGGTGGGGACGAGGTGCAGCCGGCTGGTGACACGCTGGTCCCAGGTGGCGGGGTCGGGCAGCCTCTCGCCCCTGACCTGCTTGGCGCGGACCTCGGCGCCGGGGTCGCGGCGCAGTCCGGTGACGCCCCTGACCGCCTCCGACAGCAGACCGCGGCCCTCGCCGCCGAGGCGGATGTGGCGGTCGTGGTGCTCGTCGCGCATGGGCACGGTGAAGCGCACGCCGAGGCCGCGGACGAAGTCCTCGTGCTCGTCGCCGTCGAAGGTGACGGTGTGCAGCATCCGGAAGGCGTCGGAGCCGGCGTGGAAGTACAGGCGGACGGAGAACGGCAGCCAGCCGCGGTTCCCCCGGCGGTGCCTGCCGTCGACGCGGACCACCGCGCGGACGGGGCCGTCCTGTTCGACGGCGACCTTCTCGATGTCGCCGTCGAAGCGCTGCCACTTCTGCGTGCCCTGGTCGCCGTCGTCGATCCTCCCCTGGCGGAGCAGGACCAGGCGGCCGTCGCGGGCGATCTCGGTGGAGCCCCGGCGCACCGACTTCACCAGGGATCCGCCGTCCCCGCCGATGCGGGCGGTGACGGTACCGGTGTCCACCACGACGTCGCCGCCTTTGCGGGTGACGGTGAGGGCCCTGGCGGGTGCGGCGGGCGCGTCGCCGGGGGTGAGGCGGTAGGAGGCGGCGTTCCCGGCCTCGGGGCCGACCGCGTGCGCGGTCCACTTCAGGGTGCCGTCGGGCCAGTACGCGGTGGGCCAGGTCTGGACGGGGACGGCGGTGCCGTCCGCGGCGCCGAGCGAGAAGGGGGTGCCGGCCTTCAGGGCGCCCATGGGCCAGGGCACTCCGAAGGTGTTGCCGGGGGCCTCGCCGAGGCCGCCGTCCTCCAGCCAGGTGATCTCCACCGGGCCGTCGGCCCCCCTGGTGCCGGTGGCGGCGCCGGCCGGGCGGGCCGCGTGGGCCGGGGTCCCGCCGAGCAGCCGGGAGGCGTGGGCGGCGGCGCCGGCGGCATCTCCCCGGCCGGGAGGCGGCGTTACGACGTTCTCGAACCCCCCCGCGTATACGGTGCGGCGGGTCCGCCGCACCCCCCGGGCCCGCCCCCTGTACCGGCGCACACTCCA
>NZ_JBKJFM010000275.1:0-3594 GCF_046614825.1 Streptomyces nanhaiensis | reverse complement strand
GACCCGCGGGGAGGGCGGCGATCGCCTCGGCGTGCCCGGCGACCGTGTCGTGGTCGGTCAGCGCCACCACGTCCAGTCCCGCGGCGGCGGCTCTGCGCACCAGCTCGGCGGGGGTGTCGGTGCCGTCGTAGAGGTCGAGGTCGTGCGGGCTGCCCGGGTCGCCGAGCCGGATCACCACGTCGTAGGCCTCGTCGGGACCGAGCCCGGCGCCCACCGTGCCCACGGCGACCACGGCGGCCCGGCCTGCGAGGGCCTGGAGGGCCAGCGACTCCGCCACCGGCCGCACCACCCGGCTGGTCTTGCCCGCCGCCGACGGCCCCACCACCAGCATCGAGGTGCTCAGCAGCGCGGGCTCCAGGGCGATGCGTACGCCGCGGTAGGCGTACGGGTTGCGCTCCTCGTCGGGCGCGGCGCCCAGCCGCACCTGCCCGGTCAGCAGATCGTGCCGGGCAGCCCGGACGGGCAGGTCGCGGTCGCCGGAGGGGTGGGCGAAGGCGGCGGCTCCCCGGTCGAGCACGGCCTCGGTGAAGGCGGGCAGCTGCTCGTACCGCGTCCGCGCCGTCTGCCAGGCGCGGTCGATCCGGACGTAGTCGACGTCGTTCATCCGGCCGCCGTGGATCTCGGCCGCCAGCCGGTCGGCCGCGGCGTGCTCGCCCACGGCCCGCAACTGGGGCCACAGCGCCGGGTCGGAGGGCCCGCCGGGAGGCTCGGCCGCCGGGGCGGCGGGCCCTCCTGCGCCTTCCCCCGCCTTCTCGGGCCGGCGCAACCGCGGGCGCACATGGCGCCGCCAGACCTCGCCCCAGTGCCCGATCCTCCCGAAGACCCAGGCCAGCAGGGCGGCGACGAGTGCGTAGTAGACGTAGGCGGCGACGACGAAGGCGTCTGCGTCGCCCGAGGCCCCCTTCCAGGAGTCGGGCGTGAACCAGTCCAGCGGCCACATCAGCGGCGGAATGTAGCCGTTGTAGTTCAGCGACCACACCAGCAGGGCGCACACCAGCGCCAGCGCCGCACCGCCCAGCAGCTGCCGGTCCTCCATCCGGTCGGGGTCCTCCGGCGGCCTGGGACGGTGCCCGTACCGCCAGATCCCCGGGCCGGCCTCGGGCCGCGGGGTGCGCAGCCACTCGCCCAGGGACGGCCCGGCCGCGGGCGCCTGCCGCGGCATCGGGGGCACGGGCGGAGTCGGCGGCATCACCGGCAGGTCCCCCCGCCCGCCGTGCGCCCCGCGCGGGTCCCGTGGATCCCCCGCCCCCCATGCCCCGTGCGCCCCGCCGTCCACCATGCCCCGCTTAGCTCCTCGTCCGGCACGCCCTCGCCCGTCCACCGTCCCAATCTAGTCCCCGGGAACCGCGGTTGGCCGCCGTACACGACCGGCCATGTCCACCGCGGCCAACACGACACGGACACTTCTCCGCGGCGGTGCATGTCGACGTGCCCTCCCCCGGCCTAGCCTGCGAGAAACCACACCCTTGAACACCCCTTCGCACCGATGAGTCCGAGGAGTCTGCCATGACCGAACTGTCCGGAGGCCCCGCCCTCCCCCAGGAGCGCCGCGTCGTCACCGCGATCCCCGGTCCCAAGTCGCAGGAGCTGATGGCCCGCAAGCAGGCGGCCGTGGCGGCGGGCGTGGGTACGGTCATGCCCGTGTTCGCCGCCCGCGCCGGGGGCGGCGTCCTGGAGGACGTCGACGGCAACTCCTTCATCGACCTGGGCTCCGGCATCGCCGTGACCTCGGTCGGCAACAGCGCCGAGGCCGTGGTGCGCCGCGCCGCCGCCCAGCTGGAGCGGTTCACGCACACCTGCGTGATGGTGACCCCCTACGAGGGCTACGTGGAGGTCTGCGAGGAGCTGGCGAGGCTCACGCCCGGCGACCACGCCAAGCGGTCGGCGCTGTTCAACTCGGGCGCCGAGGCGGTCGAGAACGCGGTGAAGATCGCCCGCTCGTACACCGGGCGCCAGGCCGTCGTCGTCTTCGACCACGGCTACCACGGCCGCACCAACCTCACCATGGCGCTGACCGCGAAGAACATGCCCTACAAGCAGGGCTTCGGCCCGTTCGCGCCCGAGGTCTACCGGGTGCCGGTCGCCTACCCCTTCCGCTGGCCCACCGGCCCGGACAACTGCGCCGAGGAGGCCGCGGCCCAGGCGATCGACCAGATCTCCAAGCAGGTCGGGGCGCAGAACGTGGCCGCGATCGTCATCGAGCCGCTGCTGGGCGAGGGCGGGTTCATCGAGCCCGCCAGGGGCTTCCTGCCGCGTATCGCCGAGTTCGCCCGCGACAACGGCATCGTCTTCGTCGCGGACGAGATCCAGTCCGGTTTCTGCCGTACCGGCCAGTGGTTCGCCTGCGAGGACGAGGGGATCGTCCCGGACCTGATCACCACCGCCAAGGGCATCGCCGGCGGCCTGCCGCTGGCCGCCGTCACCGGCCGTGCCGAGATCATGGACGCCGTGCACTCCGGCGGCCTCGGCGGCACCTACGGCGGCAACCCGGTGGCCTGTGCCGCCGCGCTGGGCGCGATCGAGACGATGCGCGAGCTGGACCTGAACGCGAAGGCCCGCCGCATCGAGGAGATCATGAAGCCCCGGCTGGAGAAGATGGCCCAGCAGCACGGTGTGATCGGCGAGGTCCGCGGCCGGGGCGCGATGATCGCGATCGAGCTGGTGAGGCCCGGCACCAAGGAGCCCGACCCCGAGGCCACCGCCGCCGTCGCCAGGCACTGCCACCAGGCGGGCGTGCTGGTGCTGACCACCGGCACCTACGGCAACGTGGTCCGCTTCCTGCCCCCGCTGGTGATCGGGGAGGATCTGCTGAACGAGGGCCTGGACGTCGTCGAGGAGGCCCTGGCGAGCCTGGGGTGACACCCGGGGCGGTCCCGGAACGATCCCGGAACGAGGAGCTGCGTGAAGAACGTGTGCGGGGGCCATGGCCTTGCGGTGACACGCCTGTCCGCCGCCCGCCGTCTGCCGTACGGTCTTCCTCGGAAGAACGCAGTGTCCCGCCCGCGGGTCTCCGCGGACGGTGCCGAGCCGGTGATTCCCCTCATCCGGTCCGGCCGTGCCCTCGCGCACACTCCTCACCGATCGGACGGCCGCCCGCCCCATACCCCCCGGGGCGAGCGGTGACCGGTCGCCACGGCGGTCCCGGAACCCTCCCCCCTGTTCCGGGACCGCCGTTCCGTGTTCCGCGGCGGCTCCCGGTCCCGGCTCCGCTCCTGGCGGTCCTGCTGGCGGTGGCCCTTCCCCTGCTGCTCTTCGCCGCGGTCACCTGGCAGGTGACCGCGGGCGGCCCGCTGGCGGAGGGGGACGAGCGCCTGGCGCGGGAGATGCGCGAGGACGCCCCGCCGACCGCGCTCGCCGAGTTCCTGGCCGACCTGGGCAACGTCGAGGTCGCGCTGCCCGTCCTGGCCGCGGCGCTGGCGTACGCGTGGGTGCGCGGACGCCACCGGGGCCAGAGCGGGAACCGGGGCCGCCGCCCGCCGCCGGCGGTTTCGGCCGCCGCCGCGGCGATGGCCGCCGTACCGCTTCTGGTGGCGCCGCTGAAGGAGCTGACCGGCCGGCCCGGCCCGCTCGGCGGCACCGGCTACTTCCCGTCCG
>NZ_JBKJFM010000274.1:0-3606 GCF_046614825.1 Streptomyces nanhaiensis | reverse complement strand
ACGGCGCCTGCCAGGTGGATCACGCGGTCGGCGCCCCAGGCGGCGGCCCGCCTCAGGCCGCGGCCGTCCGCGAGGTCGCCGTCCAGCGGCTCCACCGCCGCCGGGAGCCGGGCCCGGGCGGGGTCCCGCACCAGTGCGGCGACGGTGTCGCCCTCCTCCAGCAGCCGGTGCACCAGACGGGTGCCGACGAAGCCGGTGGCGCCGGTGACCAGGTACCTCACCGGCGGGCTCCGGGCACGTGCGCGGCGGCCGGCGCGGGGACGGCCGCGGGGGCCGGGCGCGGGGCGAGATCGCGCCGGTAGAGGCGGTGCCTGCGGTGGAGGACGCCGCCGAAGGCCTCGGCGTAGCGGTTGGCGTCGCGGTTGTCCTCCAGGAGCCAGGAGAACTCGCTCTCGGTGTACCCCAGGCGGAAGGCCGCCCGCTGGGCCTCGGCGAGCAGCGCGGCGGTCAGCCCGCGGGCGCGGTGGGCGGCCCTGACGCCGGTGAGGATCACCCGGGCCCGGTCGATGCGGCGGGCGGCCCGGGCCGTGCGCAGCCGTCCCAGGGGCATGTCGCGGGCGGCGCGCAGCGCCTGGTTGGCGTCGGGCAGCCAGAAGGTGAAGGCGACCGGTTCGCCGCGCACCTCGGCGAACCACACCAGCTCCGGCCGTACCAGCGGCCGCAGCCGCTCCATCGCGTGGGAGAACTCGCGGCCGGTCATGGGGACGGAGGCGTAGTTGCCGGACCAGGCGTCGGTGTAGATGTCGCGGACGGCGGCCAGGTCGGCCTCCCGGCGGCGGGGGTCCAGCGGCCGCAGCCGTACGTCCGGCGCGTTCGCGGCCCAACGGGCCGCGTGGGCGGCGGCCCCGGACGGCTCGCCGCCGGGCGGCACCGGGACGCGCCAGGACAGCAGGTCCTTGGCCTTGGCCAGACCGCAGGCGGCGTACAGGCCCGGGTAGTAGGCGGGGTTGTACGGCATCATCACGGTGGGCGGGCCGTCGAAGCCCTCGACGAGGACCCCGCACTCGTCGTGGACGGAGAAGCCCAGCGGGCCGAGCATCGTCTCCAGTCCGCGCTCGCGCAGCCAGGCGGCGGCCGCGTCGAAGAGGGCGGCCGCCGCGCGGGGGTCGTCGGCGCACTCGAAGAGGCCGAACAGGCCGCCGCGCGCGTCGTGGAGGGCCTGGTAGCGGGAGTCGACCGCGGCTGCGATCCGTCCGACCGCCTTCCGGCCCCGGCGGGCGAGGAACAACTCGGCCGTGCCGACCTCGAAGAACGGGTTGCGCCGCCGGTCGATCAGGGCCCGCTGCTCCCTCCCGGCGGACGGCACCCGGTACGGGTCGCCGCGGTGCAGGGCGCGGGGGAGTGCGGCGAAGGCGGCGGTGTCCGCGCGGCCGCGCACCGGTTGGACGGTGAGGGGCGCGCAGGCCGCGGGGGAGGCGCTCGTGGTGGGCACGGGGTGCGTGGGGCGCGCCGGGGAGGTGCTCACGCCACCACCGCCTCGGGCCGCCCGGGGACGCCCGGCGCCGGCAGGAGCGGGCCCAGCCCGCGCCGTACCCGCGCGAAGGCGTCCAGTACGCGGCTGATGTGGTCGTCGGTGTGGATCGCCTGGGGGGTCACCCGGATCAGGGCCCGGTTGCGGGCCACGGCCGGCGCCACCACGGCGTTGGTGAACACCCCGGCGTCCAGCAGCTCCTGCCACACCCGCAGGCACAGCCGCGAGTCGCCCACGTACACCGGCACCACCGGGGTGGTGGAGTCGCCGGTGTCCCAGCCGAGCGACCGCAGCCCCGCGAGCAGCCGCCGGGCGTGGCCGAACACCCGCCGCCGGCGCTCCGGTTCGGACTCGATGATGTCGAGCGAGGCCAGGGCGGCGGCCGCCGAGGCCGGCGGCATCGCGGCCGAGAAGAGGACGGAGCGGGCGCTGTGGCGCAGGTGCTCGACGACGGAGGCGGGGCCGACCAGCATTCCGCCGACGGAGCCGAAGCACTTCGACAGCGTCCCGGTGACCAGGTCCACCTCGCCGGTCAGTCCGAAGTGCTCGCTCACGCCGCGTCCGCGGGCGCCCAGCAGGCCGATGTCGTGGGCGCCGTCCACCACCAGCCGGGCGCCGTGGCGCCGGGCCAGCTCCACGATGCCCGGCAGCGGGCACAGGTCGCCCTCCATGGAGAACATGCCGTCGGTGACGATCAGCCTGCCGCGGCCGGGATCTGAGGCGGCCAGCAGACGGCCGAGGTGCCCGAGGTCGCGGTGGCGGTAGCGGTGGTGGGCGGCGCCGCCCAGCCGTACGGCGTCCACCAGCGAGGCGTGGTTGGACATGTCGGCGAAGACGGCGTCGTGCTCGTCCAGCAGGGCGGCGAGCGCGAGGTTGGCCTGGAAGCCGGTGGTGGTCACCAGTGCGGCCTCGCCGCCGACGAACGCGGCCAGCCGGCCCTCCAGTTCCTCGTGGAGCGCGAGCGTGCCGTTGAGCACGCGCGAGCCGGAGCAGGAGACGCCGTACCGGCGCAGCGCGCGGGCGGCGGCCTCGGTCACCCGGGGGTCGGCCGACAGCCCCAGGTAGTCGTTGCACCCGGCCATGACCACCGTACGGCCGTCGAGTTCGACCTCCGAGCCCCGGGCCGTGAGGGGGCGGTAGTAGGGCCGGGAGGCGCTCTGCGCCACCAGGCGGTGGAGAGCCGACCGTTCTTTGCCGAAGACATCCGCCATGCTGTTCCCCGAGGAGGTTGCGTCGGTTATCCGACAGGTTTTCGTGTTCTTGTGCGACCGGCGTCCGCGATTCCACGGGGAAACGGCCCCGAATTCCCTCCGGTGGATCCGCGGACCGGGGCCGGTGCGGCGGCGGGCGGCTTTCGCGGGACCGCTCCCGGCCGCGCGTTCGCCGGTCCGATCGCTGAGCCGTCCGGGGCCGGAGGGGCGTCGGTCCTTTTCTCGCCGGGCGTTCCGCCAGAATACTGACACAGGATCAGAAAAGGCGCGGACAGGTGACTCGTGCGTTTTCCGGGCGAGCCGTCGAAGATCTGCGCGAGTTCTCGATGAGTGAGCGAGAAGGCGTATGGAGAGAAGCATCGCCCTGTCACCGGTGGAGGAAGTCCACTGCGGTGCGCGCGGAGTTCCCGAAACGGTCGGGATGGCGGCGCTGTTCACCGGCCGGCCGCCGGGGGCGGACGCGCTGCGCGCCCGGGTCGGGGAGCGCTGGGGCGGTCTTCCCCGGCTGCGGCGGGTGCTGCTGGCCCCGGCGCCGCCGGCCCGGCTGCGCGGGCACCGCTGGCTGCCGCTCGACCGCTTCGACGCCCGCCGCCACGTCACCGCCGTCACCGCCGTCACAGCCGACGGCGGTGACCGCGCGGCGTTCACCGCGCTGCTCGGCCGGCTCGTCGCCCGCCCTCTGCCCGCCGGACTGCCGCCCTGGCGGCTGACGCTGGTGACGGGCGCGGACCGGGGCCGGTTCGCCGTCGTGCTGACCGCCCACCACGCCCTGCTGGACGGCCGGTCCCTGGAGATCCTGCTCAGCTCCCTGTTCGACGGCACCCCCGGGCGCGGCGGCCGGAGCGGCACCGGAGTGCGGGCGGTGGGGGCGCTCAGTGCCGCCCACCCGGACCGCGCCCGCCCCGGCCCGCGCCGCGGCGATGA
>NZ_JBKJFM010000273.1:0-3670 GCF_046614825.1 Streptomyces nanhaiensis | reverse complement strand
GACAGCGGCCCGGCGGCCGCGCGTACGACGCTCACCGTGCCTTCTCCGTGAGCTTCTCCGCCCACGCGGCACAGCGGCGCGGGCATCGTCGCCGACAGCGGCCCGGCGGCCGCGCGTACGACGCTCACCGTGCCTTCTCCGTGAGCTTCTCCGCCCACGCGGCACAGCGGCGCGGGCATCGTCGCCGACAGCGGCCCGGCGGCCGCGCGTACGACGCTCATGGTGTCCCCCCGCCCGTGACCGGGGGAAACGCGGTCGAGTCGGTCGTACCGACGGCGAGCTCGGAACCCCCCGCGGTGGGGCGCAGGGCGACGACCAGGTGCCGGCGCCAGGACTCGTCGTCCCGTTCGGGGTGGTCCTCGCGCCAGTGGCAGCCGCGGGTCTCGGTACGGCGCAGGGCGGCGGCGACCAGGACGCCGGCCACGAGGTGGAGGTTGGCCGCCTCCCAGGTCTCGACACCGGGCTCGGCCGGCTTGCCGGCCTCGTCCGGGGCCAGCGCCGCCAGTTCCTCCGCGGCCCGCGCCAGGCTCTCCGCGGAGCGCAGCACCCCGGCGCCGGCGGTCATGGTGCGCTGGATCGCGTACCGCGCCTCGGCGGGCGGCAGCGGAACGGTCCGCGTGCCCGCGAGGTCGCCGGGGTCCTCGGGGGCCGGGGCCCGCACTGGGGTGCGTGCGATGTCGGCGGCGATCCGCTCGGCGAAGACCAGGCCCTCCAGCAGGGAGTTGGAGGCCAGCCGGTTGGCGCCGTGCACGCCCGTGCAGGCGACCTCGCCGCACGCGTACAGGCCGGGCACGGTGGTGCGGCCCGCCAGGTCGGTGCGCACGCCGCCGGAGGCGTAGTGCGCGGCGGGCGCGACCGGGACCGGCTCGGTGACCGGGTCGATGCCGTGGGCGCGGCAGGCGGCGAGGATGGTGGGGAACCGCTCCTGCCACATCCGTGCGCCGAAGTGCCGGGCGTCCAGGTACATGCAGTCGGCGCCCCGCTCGCGCATCCGCCGCATGATGCCCTTGGCGACGATGTCGCGCGGTGCCAGCTCGGCCAGTTCGTGCTGCCCGGCCATGAAGCGCTCGCCGTCGGCGTCGACGAGGTGCGCGCCCTCGCCGCGTACGGCCTCGGACACCAGCGGCTGCTGACCCTCGCTGCCCGGGCCCAGGTAGAGCACGGTCGGGTGGAACTGGACGAACTCCAGGTCGGAGACCTCCGCGCCCGCCCGCAGCGCCAGCGCGACGCCGTCGCCGGTGGAGACGGACGGGTTGGTGGTAGCGGAGAACACCTGGCCCATTCCGCCGGTGGCCAGCACCACCGCCGGGGCGTGGACGGCGCCCACGCCGTCGTGCCGCCCCTCGCCCATCACATGGAGGGAGACGCCGGCGGCGTGCCCGTCGGCGTCCTTGAGCAGGTCCAGGACGAGGGCGTTCTCCACCGTCTCTATCCCGGCGTCGCGTACGGCCGCCACCAGGGCGCGGGATATCTCCGCGCCGGTCGCGTCGCCGCCCGCGTGGGCGATGCGGCGGCGGTGGTGGCCGCCCTCGCGGGTCAGGGCGATCCGGCCGGTCTCGGCGGAGGTGTCGAACCGCGCCCCGGCGGCGATCAGCCTCCGTACCGCGTCCGGCCCCTCGGTGACCAGGGTGCGCACCGCCTCCTCGTCGCACAGGCCCGCGCCCGCGACCAGGGTGTCGTCCAGGTGCTGGCCGGGGGTGTCGCCCTCGCCCAGCGCGGCGGCGATCCCGCCCTGCGCCCAGCGTGTGGAGCCGGCGTCCAGCCGGGCCTTGGTGACGATCACCGTCTTGCGGCCGGAGGCCGCGCAGCGCAGCGCGGCTGTCAGGCCGGCCACTCCGGAGCCGACCACCACCACGTCCGCGGCGATGGCCCAGCCGGAGCGCGGCGCGTCCAGTCGCAGGCCTGCCGTCATCCCGTTCACCGAACCCCTCCGGGGCGTCCGAGGCGCAGCCGGACGTTGTCGATCAGTCGTGTGGTGCCCACCCGCGCCGCGACCGCGAGCACGGCCTCGCCCTCGTAGGCGCCGGGCTCGGCCGGGACCTCCGTGAAGTGGGCCGGGTCCACCAGCGCCAGGTAGTCCGGCACCAGCGGCGGCCGTGCCCGCCGGGCCTGCGCCAGTACGGCCTCGGCGGCCTGGCGCACCTCGCGCGGGCCCGCCCCGCCCGCGGCCACCGCGTCGCGTCCGGCGAACAGGGCGCGCGAGAGGGCCAGGGCTGTGGTGCGCTCGGCCTCCGACAGGTAGCGGTTGCGGCTGGAGAGGGCCAGGCCGTCGGGCTCGCGCACGGTGGGGACGCCCTCGACCTCCACGGGGAAGTTCAGATCGCGCACCATCCGGGTGATCAGGGCGAGCTGCTGGGCGTCCTTCTCCCCGTAGAGCGCCAGGTCGGGGGCGGTGAGGTGGAGCAGCTTGGCGACGACGGTGAGCATCCCGTCGAAGTGGCCGGGCCGGCTGGCGCCCTCCAGCCGCTCGCCCATCGGGCCCGCGCTGATCCTCACCTCCGGCTCCCCGCCGGGGTAGACCTCCGCCACCGGCGGCGCGAAGACGGCGTCGGCGCCCGCGCCCGCGGCCACCACGACGTCCGCGTCCAGGGTGCGCGGATAGCGGTCCAGGTCCTCGCCGGCGCCGAACTGCAGCGGGTTGACGAAGACGGTGACCACCACCTGCCCCCCGGCCCCGGCCCTCTGCCGGGCGGCGCGGACCAGGGCCGCGTGGCCCTCGTGCAGGGCTCCCATCGTCATCACCACCGCCCGCCGCCCCCTGCGAGGCAGGGCGCGCAGCTCGGCCGCGGTGCGCAGGACGGGTACGGGTGTGGGTTCGGCTGCGGGCGCGGGCACGGCTGGGCTCCTGTGGTCGGCGGTCGGTCCGGTCACCGGGTACCCCCGTCGGAGAGGACCTCCAGCAGGTCCTCGGCCAGTTCAGGCCTGAGCAGTCCGCCGGCCAGGGCCCGGTCGGCGGTGGTGCGGGCCATCGCGAGGTAGCCCGCCACCGTCTGCGGGGCGTGGCGGCGCAGCTCGGCGATGTGGGCGGCGACCGTACCGGCGTCGCCCCGGGCGACCGGGCCGGTCAGCGCGGCGTCGCCGGAGCGCAGGGCGTTGTCCAGGGCGGCGCCGAGCAGCGGGCCGAGCATCCGGTCGGGTGCGGAGACCCCGGCGGTGCGCAGCAGTTCCAAGGCCTGGGCGACCAGGGTGACCAGGTGGTTGGCGCCGAGGGCCAGGGCCGCGTGGTAGAGGGGGCGGGCCTCCTCGGCGACCCACTCCGGTTCCCCGCCCATCTCGATGACCAGCGCCTCGGCGGCCAGGCGCAGCTCCTCGGGCGCGGTGACGCCGAAGGAGCAGCCCGCCAGCCGCTGCACGTCCACGGGCGTGCCGGTGAACGTCATCACCGGGTGCAGCGCCAGCGGCAGGGCCCCGGCCCGCGTCGCGGGGTCGAGTACGGCGGTGCCGTAGCGGCCCGAGGCGTGCGCCAGCAGCTGTCCGGGGCGTACGGCGCCGGTCTCGGCCAGGCCCGCGGCCAGGGCGGGCAGGGCGTCGTCGGGGACGGTGAGCAGGACGAGGTCGGCGCGGGCCAGGACCTCGGCGGGCTCCACCAGCGGCACCCCCGGCAGCAGGGCCTCGGCCCGGCGGCGGGAGGCGTCGGAGACGCCGGAGGCGGCCACCGGGCGGTGCCCGG
>NZ_JBKJFM010000272.1:0-3674 GCF_046614825.1 Streptomyces nanhaiensis | reverse complement strand
CTCGGTGAGGGCCCGCTCCAGCAGGGCGGCGAGGCCGCCGCCGGGCCGGGCGCGATCACGTTGGCCGGTCCCAGGGCCGCGTGCTGGGGGACGGGGCAGACGGTCAGGCTGCCCGTGACGGCGGCGGGACGGCCGCCGATCAGCACGCGCGCCACCGCCGTGGCGGCGCCGGGCGGCGCGGTGGTGATCCGGCCGCCGTGGTCGGTCGGGTCGCCGGTACGGGCTGCGGCTGGCATGCGGTGCTCCTAGGGGGTGTCGGGGAGGGGGAGGCGGGAGACGCTGGGGGAGGGGTCAGTTGATCCGGACGAGCTTGGCCTTGAGGACGCCGAGCAGCCCGCCGTCGACGGTGACGTCCGAGCTGCCGGTGACGCTCACCGAACGGCCGCCGATCCGCACCCCGACCCGGCCGTCGATGTTCACGTTGCGGCCCGACACGCTCACCTCGCCCCGCCCCGCGTCCAGGGTGATGCCCCGGCCGTCGAGCACGACGGAGGTGAGGGGTTGGCGGCCCCTGGCGTACACCGTCAGCTCGATCCGGTCCCGCCGGTCGTCGAGGAACACCTCCAGGCGCTCGTCACCGGTGGTGAGCCGGACCCCGGACGGGCCCGGGGCGCGTGCGTCCAGCAGCTCCACCCGGTGTCCCGAACGCGACACCACCGAGCGTCGGTTGACCCTCCCGCTGGTCGGGTCGACCAGCGGCACGCCGTGGGGCGAGGGCCTGTCCACGCCGTTGTAGAGCCCGCCGATGACGTACGGGCTGTCCAGCAGGCCCTGTTCGAAGCCGACCAGGACCTCGTCGTTGACCTCCGGGCTGACCACGCCCCCGCCGCCCCGGCCGCCCCACTGCACGGTGCGCACCCAGTCGGTGACATAGGTGTCGTCCAGCCAGGGGAACCTCAGCCGCACCCCGCCGCGTTCGGCGCCGTCCGGCTCGCGCACGTCCGTCACCACGCCGATCGCCAGGCCCGGCATGCGCGCGCCGCGGGACGGCGCGTTGGCGCCGGTCACCAGGCCGGCCAGGGAGCGGTCCGGGCTGGCGCCGACCCACACCGTCGTCCGGTACCCGCCGTGCGGCTCCAGGACGTGCTGCACCGCCGTCGCCGTGTACTTGCCGGAGAACGCCTGCCCGACGTTGCCGAGCGCCACGGGCTTGCCCGCCCGCAGCAGGGGGTTGCCCTCGGCCACCGCCTCCAGCTCTGCGAAGCCCGCGCCGACCCGGGCCGCCGTGGCGTCCGCGACCGCGGTCGTCTCGGCCTGGGTGCGGTACGGGGTGTCGGTGACGGCCAGTTTCGCCGACGTGCCGAACCGGGCGGCGAACGCCGGGCTCAGGCCCGGGACGGCCGTGTCGCTGTCCACCGACGGCTGCCGGGCCACCAGCGGCCGCTTCGCGGTGACGTCCCAGCCGCGCACCTCCACCGACGACGCCCCGTCCGCCGCCGACAGCGAGGCCCGCAGCGCCAGCAGGTTCCGGCCGTACTCCAGCACCATCGGGTCCCGTGTGGCAGGGGTCGACGGCGCGGGCGCGCCGGACGCCTTGCGCGGCCTGGTGAACTGGAGCAGCCCCTGGTCGTCGACGCGCACCTGCGCACCGCTCTCCGCCGCCAGGAACTGCAGGAACTCCCAGTCGGACACGTTCGCCTGGGAGAGCTGCTTGTAGGTGACCGGCGCGGCCTGCACGGTTCCGCAGGCCAGCCCGGCTCCGGCGGCCACCTTGCGGACGATCGCCGCGGCCGTCATGTTCCGGTAGGCCACCACCTTCCGGCCCCGCTGGAGGCGGTGCGCCCTGGAGTAGGCGCGCACCACCGTGAACGAGCCCGTGCGGTCGCGGTCCACCTCCAGGGCCGTCACCTCGCCGTCGAACAGCCGCTCGCGCGCCTGCCCGGACACGGTCACCACCGACACCCGCAGCGGGGTGCCGATGGTGATGCCGGTCGCCTTCAGGAACTCGTGGTCGGGGTCGCGGAAGGTGAGGACCGCCGCGTCGGGCAGGCCCACGTTCTCGTCCACCACGCAGCTCACGAGCTGGGCGGCCCAGACGGGCGGCAGTTCGGCCGGCGTCTCCACGACGGGGTCCGCCGCGAACGACCGGCCGCCCCGCGCCTCGGATGTGGTCACCGCTCCTCCTCACCGCCGGCGTCCCGCAGCCCCGGCACCACCAGTTCGGTGCCGGGCGCGAGCGCCATCGGGTCGTCGATTCCGTTGGCCTCCGCGATGACCCGCCAGGCCGTCGCGTCGCCGTACTCCCGCCAGGCCAGCAGGGCCAGGCTGTCGCCCGCCACCACGGTGTGCGTGCTGCGGGCGGTGCGCGCGCCGGACGTCGGGTTCTGGCCCGGCGGGTCGACGCTCGCCTCCTCGATCGACAGCGCGCAGGTGGCACGCAGCGGCCTGCCGTCCACGTCGAACAGCGTGTACGTCACCGACAGGCTGGAGAGCACCCCGTCGAACGAGGTCGTCCGCGCGGTGCCCCACTCGAACCGCACCCACGGGCTGGCCGGCTTCCTGCGGCCCAGGCTGGCCGGGGTCGGCACGCACGCCTTCATCAGCTTCTCCACCGCCTGCTCGACGGAGTCGTCGTGGGTGGCGGTGGCGTCCAGGAACACCTCCAGGCTCAGTGTGCGCGGGCCGCTGCCGACGAACTCCGGCAGCGCCGACTGCCCCGCCATCCGCGACGGGGAGCGGCGCCACTCGGTGGTCTTGCGCAGTTCCAGGGTGGAGGGGTTGAACTGGAGGTCCAGCCGCGCGATCGTCCCGCCGGGCTTGGCGCCGACCGAGGCGGGGGGCTCCTTCAGGGTCAGCTGGGCCCTGGCCCGGCTGGAGCGGACCGCTGGGGACATGCCGGGACCTCCTTTCCGGGAACGGGTGCGGGGAGCGGGGCGGCGGACGGGCGGGGCCGTGTCAGGAGGGGCGCAGTCCCTCGTGGGCGATCTCCAGGGTCTCCACCGCGGCCTGGGAGCTGGAGGGGTCGAAGGACGGCCCCTGCCAGCGCACCGGGACGATCCCGAACACCTGCCAGCCGATGATCCGGGTCAGGTCCGGTTTCAGCGCCACGATCTCGCCGTCCTTGGGCTCCACCCGCCGCAGCGTCTGGTCGAGCCAGCGGCCGATCTTCGCCGTGTCGGCGGTGACCGGCCGGGTGAGCGTGATGTTCGACCAGGTCACGCGGCCGGGCAGGTGCCAGGTGAAGCCGTTGTTACCGCCCTCGGCGTAGGTCTCCATCTCGACCTCGGCGCCCATGCCGGAGCAGGTGTGGAAGGCGCCCAGGTCGCTGCCGCCGATCGCGAGCCGGAAGAACACGCTCGTCGCGAAGATGCTGTCCGTCATACGTCCGTCATCCGTTCCTTGCCCTCCGGGCCCTCAGCGGCGTCCGTCGTGGGGGCGGCCCATGCGCTCCCGGCCGCGCCGCAGCTCGGTGCGGAGCAGTCGCGCCACCGGGTCGAGCAGGCGGCGCGCCAGGTCGTCCAGGTCCAGGCCGGGGTCCTGCGGTGTCCCGGTACGCCCGGCCGCGTCCACGCCGGAGGCGGCCGACGCGGCCGACCAGGACGGCGCGGACGGCGCGGACGGCGCGGAGGCCGACCGGGGCCGACCGCGCGTCCGTGCCGTTCCGGCCGATGTGCCCGCTCCCGCGGAGGTGCCACCGGTGCCGGTGCCACCTCCGCGGGCGCGGGCACATCGGC
>NZ_JBKJFM010000271.1:0-3733 GCF_046614825.1 Streptomyces nanhaiensis | reverse complement strand
GCGCGCAGCACGGCGGCGCCGTGGCCCCGGCCGCGGGCGGCGGGGGCGCTGGCCATGCCGCGGAAGCGGTAGGCGGTGGCGGCGGGGTCCGGCGGCGGGCCGGAGGAGGGCCCGGGGAAGGGCTCCGGGAAGAACGTGCCGCAGCCGAGGACCTCCGGGGCGTCCCCCTCGTAGGAGGCGATGTGGAACGCGGCGGGGTCGCCGTCCTCGGGGAAGACCGCCGCCTCCCGCGGCAGCCCCGGGCGCAGCACCTCCCACCGCAGGTCGAGGATCTCGGAGACGGGCACCGGCGCGGTGCGGATGACGGGGACGGTCATGCCGCCACGCTACGGCTCCGCGGACGCGAGCCCGCGGCCGGGGCGGGGCCGGGCGGGGCGGGGCCGGGCCGGGCGGGGCCCGCGGGTCACTTTCCGGCCAGTTCCTCCAGCGGCACCGAGGGGTCGGCCAGCTTCTCCGGGTCGGTCTCCCGGCCGGAGCGGACGAGCCGCTGGACCGGCCCGGTGACGCCCTCGGCGTTCATGCCCAGCCCGGCCAGCACCCGCCCCTGGCTCAGCCAGAACGCGGTGAACTCCCGCTTGCCGAGGTCGCCGCGGACGACCACCTGGTCGTACGAGCCGGGCGGCGCCCAGCCGGAGTACTCCATGCTCATGTCGTACTGGTCGGAGAAGAAGTACGGCACCCGGTCGTAGGAGACCTCCTGCCCGAGCATCGCCCGGGCGGCGGCCGGCCCGCCGTTCAGCGCGTTGGCCCAGTGCTCGACGCGCAGCCGGGTGCCGAACAGCGGGTGGTGGAGGGCCGCGACGTCGCCGGCCGCGTGGATGTCGGGGTCGCTGGTGCGCAGCGACGCGTCCACCGCGATGCCGCCCACGGGCTCCCCGGCCAGTTCCAGCCCGGCGGCGCGGGCCAGGGAGACGCGGGGGGCGGCGCCGACGGCGGCGAGCACGGCGTGCGCCGGGTGCTCCTCGCCGTCCCCGGTGCGGACGGCCAGGACCTGGCTGTCCTGGCCGACGATCTCGGTGAGGGAGGTGCCGAAGTACAGGCGCACCCCGTGCTCGCGGTGCAGGTCGGCGAGGACGGCGCCCAGCTCGGGGCCGAGGACGGAGTGCAGGGGGGCGGGGTTCGGCTCGATGACGGTGACCTCGGCGCCCCAGGAGCGGGCGACGGCGGCCACCTCCAGGCCGATCCAGCCCGCGCCCGCGACGACCAGGTGCCCGTTGTCGCGGCCGAGCCCGGCCAGGGCGCCGCGCAGCCGGTCGGCGTGCGCCAGGCGGCGCAGGTGGTGCACCCCGGCCAGCTCGGTGCCGGGGACGTTCAGGCGGCGCGGCTCGGCGCCGGTGGCCAGCAGCAGTTTGTCGTAGTGGATCCGGGTGCCGTCGCCGAGCTCCACCGTCCTCGCCTCCCGGTCGAGGCGGACGGCGGGCTGGCCCAGGTGGAGTTCGACGGCGGCGCCGGCGTACCAGGCGGGCTCGTGGACGAAGGCGCTGTCGCGTTCGGCGGTGCCGGCGAGGTAGCCCTTGGACAGGGGAGGCCGCTCGTAGGGGTGGTCGCGTTCGTCGCCGACCAGGATGACGCGGCCGGTGAAGCCCTCGGCCCGCAGGGTCTCGGCCGCCTTCGCCCCGGCCAGGCCGCCGCCGACGATGACGAACGTGCGATGTGCGTCGACCACGTGCTTCCTCCTCGTTGCCCTGCCCCCCTGCGGTGGGTTCTCCCGGCGGCGTACCCCGCCGGCCGCGCCGCCGGAGGGGCGGGGGCCGGTCGTCCGGGGGTGCTCCGGGGATGGTCCGCGGCCGGCTCCGCGGACGTCTCCCACAGATCTTCCCCGCCCTCGGGACCGCTCTACCCCCTTCGCGCGCACCATCCTCGTTCGTCTGGAACCATCCGGTACGCGCGTCCGTGCGCGTGTGCGCGCCTCAGACCGCGGGGCGGGCCTGGACGGGCGCGGTCCGCGCCGCCCCCGGGCCGCCCTCCCCGTACGTCCGGCCGTGGAGCACCCGGCGGGCGGTCAGGGCGAGGGAGAGCTCGGCCACCTCGTGGGGGCGGGCGAGCGACCGGCCGGTGAGCTGCTCGAAGCGGCGCAGCCGGTTGAGGACGGTGTTGCGGTGGCAGAACAGCCTGCTCCCGGCCCGCCGCGCCGATCCGTCGCACTCCAGCCAGACGGCGAGGGTGTCCAGCAGCAGGTCCCGGTCGGGGCCCTCCAGCCGCAGCACCGGGCCCAGGACCCGCTCGGCCAGGGCCGCGGCCAGGCCGGGCGAGGAGACCAGCAGGGCGGCCGGCAGGTGCTCGTGGAGCAGGACCGGCGCCCCGCCCGGGGTGGCGGAGCGCAGTGCGGTCTCGGCGAGCCGGCGGGCGTCGCCGACCTGGGCCAGGCCCTCCACCGCGGAGCTGATGCCGGTCCGCAGCCCCGGCAGCGCGGGCAGGGCGCCGGCCAGCTCCGCCAGCAGTCCGTCGGCCGCTCCGGCGGCGTCCGCGGCGCCGGGCTCTCCGGGCTCTCCGGGCTCTCCGGGGCAGCCGCCGAGCGGGGCGATCCCCAGGTCGGCGTCGGACCGGGTGTGCCACAGGACCGGCACGGCCGCGGGGACGCGGGAGCGGATCAGGGCACGGTGGGCCTCCCGGCCGGGGCCGGCGACGATCACCACCGCGTACCGGCCCCGCTCGGGCAGGCCCAGCGCCTCGGAGGTCTCCGCGAGGTCGGCGACGCGCATGGTGCCCTCCAGCAGGGCGTCGGCCATCAGCCGCTGGCGGTTGTCGTGGCGCCAGGCCAGGCGGCGTTCGGTCCGCCGGTACGCCTCGGCGACCACCGCGCAGTGCTCGTCGACGAAGTCCCACACCTCGGCCGCCACGTGGACCAGCAGCCGCGCGCCGTCGGGGTCGTACCGGGTGACCCGGTCCACCAGGGACTGCCAGACCACCGCCCCGCCGATCCGGAAGGCCCGCATCAGGGCGTCCAGCGGCAGTCCCTGCTCGGCGCGCTCGGCGCCGATCCGCCACGAGCAGCGGCGGGCGGCGTCGCGCAGTTCCTTGGGGCGCAGCAGGGAGCCGACGTTGTGCCGCAGGGAGCGGTACACCTCGTGCCACAGCTCGTCCTGGTCGACGGAGGCGGCGCGGTAGGCGGGCTCCTCCCTGCGCAGCAGCTCGACCACACGGTCGGTGAGCCGGGGGAGTTCGTCCATCAGCGGGCGGGCGGCCCGGTGCAGCACGGCCACGGCCTCGGCGTTCACGGGAGCGCGTACGACGGGGTGCATCTCGGTCCTCCACCTGGCGGGTGTCGGGAGCGGCTCGATGCAGCATTGTCAGCAGGCCCGGACCGGGATATCCAGAGGCGTGCGGAAATCGCTTAGCGACCGCTCAGTCTCCCAGGTGCCCGGCGTGGGCGGCCCGTGCGGGGCGAACCGGTACAGCGCGTGGGGGCGTACGCGGGCGCGGGATGGCGGACGGCCCCGCCCTCCCGCCGCAGGTCCAGGCCCGGTCCCGGTCCCGTACCGGCCCGGTCCCGCCCTCAGCCGTCGTGCCGGCCGTCGCCGGCCGCCGCCAGGACCCGGGTGAGCTCCACGCGGGAGCGGACGCCCAGCGCGGCGAAGACGTTGCGCAGGTGGTGGTCGACCGTGCGGGGGCTGACCGACAGCCGCAGCGCGACCTCCCGGTTGGTGGCGCCCTCGGCCACGCAGCGCGCGATGCGCAGCTGCTGCGGGGTCAGCCTGCCCAGCACCCGCGGCGCGCCCTGCCCCGCCGCCTC
>NZ_JBKJFM010000270.1:0-3769 GCF_046614825.1 Streptomyces nanhaiensis | reverse complement strand
GAAGTGCGCGCAGATCTCATCCAGGGCGGCAGCGAACACAGGGAAGACGGCGTACAGCTCACGCCCCATCCCGGCCCGCTGGCTGCCCTGCCCCGAGAACAGAAACGCCAACCGCCCCTGTGCCACATCCGCCGAGCCGGTGAGGACCCGGCTGTCCGCCTCGCCCCGCGCGAGCGCGCCCAGCGCGTCGAGGAAGTCGGACCGGTCCTCGGCGACCACGGCGGCCCGGTCGTCCAGCGCCGCTCGCGAGGTGGCGAGGGAGAACGCCACGTCGGCGGTGGGGAGTTCGGGTCGTGTGGCGACGAACGACCGCAGCCGCTCGGCCTGCGCCCGCAGGGCGTCCGTGCCCTGACCGGAGACGACCCACGGCACGGGCCCGGCCCCAGCCTCAGGTGCGTCTACGACGGCCGGCTCCTCCTCGGCTTGTTCGATGATGGCGTGGGCGTTGGTGCCGCTGACGCCGAAGGAGGAGACACCGGCGCGGCGGGGCCGTCCGGTCTGCGGCCACTCGACCGCTTCCCGCAGCAGTGACACGGCACCCGCGGACCAGTCGACGTGCGGAGTCGGCTCGTCCAGGTGCAGCGTCCTCGGCAGCACACCGTGACGCATCGCCATCACCATCTTGATAACTCCGCCCACGCCCGCCGCTGCCTGCGTGTGTCCGATGTTGGACTTCAAGGAGCCGAGCAACAGCGGCTGTTCGGCAGGCCGCTCCTGCCCGTAGGTGGCCAGCAGCGCCTGCGCCTCGATCGGGTCGCCCAGCCTGGTGCCGGTGCCGTGCGCTTCGACGGCGTCGACGTCGGCGGCGGTCAGCCGGGCCCGGCCGAGCGCCTGCCGGATGACCCGCTCCTGTGAGGGGCCGTTGGGGGCGGTGAGCCCGTTGCTCGCGCCATCCTGGTTGACCGCCGTACCGCGTACCACGCCCAGGACCGGGTGTCCGTTGCGGCGGGCGTCCGAAAGCCGCTCCAGGAGCAAGATGCCCGCGCCCTCGCCCCAGCTGGTGCCGTCGGCCGACGCGGAGAACGACTTGCTACGGCCATCGGGAGCGAGCCCCCGCTGCCGACTGAACTCCACGAACGTCCCCGGGGAGGCCATGACGGTTACGCCGCCCGCCAGCGCGAGCGTGCACTCGCCATCCCGAAGCGCCTGGACGGCCATGTGCAGGGCGACCAGCGAGGACGAGCAGGCCGTGTCGACCGTGACGGCCGGGCCCTCCAGACCGAGTGAGTACGCCACCCGGCCGGAGATCACACTGGCCGCCGTGCCGGTGAGCAGATACCCCTCGAACCCCTCGGGCGCCTCACTCATGCGCGGCCCGTACTCCTCCTGGGACGCCACACCGACGTAGACGCCCGCCTGGCTGCCGGCCACCGACCGCGGGTCGATCCCGGCCCGTTCGAACACCTCCCACGAGGTCTCCAGCAGAAGTCGCTGCTGCGGGTCCATCGCCTGCGCCTCGCGCGGCGAGATCCCGAAGAACTCGGCGTCGAATTCGGCGGCGTCGTAGAGGAATCCGCCCTCACGGACATAGGACGTACCCGCGCGTTCCGGATCGGGGTGGTAGAGCGCGTCGATGTCCCAGCCTCGGTCCGTGGGGAACACGGACACGGCGTCCCTGCCTTCGACGAGCAACTGCCAGAGGTCCTCCGGCGAACGCACCCCGCCCGGGTAACGGCAGGCCATGGACACGATGACGACCGGGTCGTCCTCGGCCGCGACCCCCGCCGGGACCGGCAGCGCGGAGACAGGCTCCGCCGTGCCGGCCGCCTGCGTGTGCAGGAAGCGGGCCAGCGCCCGGGGCGTGGGATGGTTGAAGACCAGCGTCGGCGGTAGCTTCAGACCCGTGACGGCGACGAGCCGGTTACGCAGTTCGACCCCGGTCAGCGAGTCGACACCGATGTCCTTGAACGCCTGCGACGCGTTCACCGCGTCCGCGGAAGCGTGCCCGAGCACGGCCGCGGCCTGCGCGCGTACCAGGTCCAGCAACACCCGCTGGGCTTCGGCATCGGAGAGGCCGGACAGGTTCTGTGCCGTCCAGGTCGTGTCGTCACCGCCCGGACGCTCGGCGTCGGACCTGGACCGCAGATCCCGCACGTCCGGCAGGTCGGAGATCAGCGCGCTGGGCCGGGCGGCGGTGTACGCCGGCACGAAACGGGCCCAGTCGATGTCGGCGACGGTCACCGCCGGTTCGCCGCGTCCGACGGCTTCTCCCAGCGCGATGAGCGCGAGGTCCGGCGCCAGGGCCGGGAGCCCGCGCCGACGCAACTGGTCGGCCACGTCCCCGGCCGCCATCCCGTCCGCGTCCCACGGGCCCCACGCCACGGAGGTGGAGGGCAGCCCCAGCGTGTGCCGCTGTTCGGCTATCGCGTCCAAGTGGGCGTTGGCCGCACCGAAGTTGGCCTGCCCGGCGCGGCCGAGCGTGCCGACCACCGACGAGAAGAGCACGAAGGCGTCGAGGTCGAGGTGACGTGTGTACTGGTCGAGGAGTTCGGCGGCCGTGGCCTTCGGGCGCAGTACGTGGTCCAGGCGGTCGGTGGTGAGCCGATCGAGCACCGCGTCGTCGAGGACACCGGCGGTGTGGACGACCGCGGTGAGGTCGGGGTGGTCGGCGATGAGCGTCTTTACGGTTTCCGGGTCGCTCACATCGCCGGCGGCGAAGGTCACGGTGGCGCCGAGAGCGGCGAGTTCGCCGTGCAGATCGGCAGCCCCCGAGGTGCTGTCACCGCTGCGGCTGGCGAGGACGAGGTGCTGCGCGCCGTTCTCGGCTGCCCAGCGGGCTACGCGGGAGCCGAGGGCGCCGGTGCCGCCGGTGATCAGGACGGTGCCGCGCGGCTGCCACACGCTTCCGTTGGTGCCGGTGCGGGCTATTCGTCGGGCGAGGACACCGGCCGCGCGGATGGCCACCTGGTCCTCGCCGCCGGCCGGGGCGGCCAGCACGGCACGCAGGTGTGCGGCGCCGCGTTCGTCGAGCTGCTCGGGCAGGTCGACAAGTCCGCCCCAGCGGTCGGGGTGCTCCAGCGCGGCGACCCGGCCCAGGCCCCAGATCTGTGCCTGGGCGGGGTGGGCCAGCGGGTCGGAGCCGCCGGTGGTGACCGCGCCCTGGGTGACGCACCAGAGCGGAGCCTGGACGCCCGCGTCTCCGAGCGCCTGGAAGAGAGCGAGCGTCGGTGCTGCTGTGGTGGTGTCGTCACCGGTCAGCGCGAGCAACGACAGCACGCCGGCGGTGTCTTCGCCCGGGGCCAGTGCGCCGGAGAGGTGCTCGGCGTAGAGCGTGCGGTCCGGCTGGGCCGGATCCAGCACGACCTGTCGTACGTGGGTCCGGTTACCGCGCAGGGCCTCCGTGGCGGCGCCCACCAGCGTGTCGCCCTCGTGGCCTTCGGGAACCATGACCAGCCAGGTGCCGGACAGCGCCGCCTGCGGACCCGCCACCGGCCTCCACGTCGCCCGGTAGCGCAGGTTGTCCACCGCCGACGCGCGGTCCAGGCTCTTCCGCCAGGACGCCAGCGCCGCGAGCACCGTGCTCAGCGGCGCATCGCCCTCGACCGAGAGGGTGTGGCCGAGGGACTCCCAGTCCTCGTTCTCGACCGCCTCCCAGAAGCGGGTGTCCGCAGTGTCCGTGCCGGTGCTCGTGCCGGGGTTGATCCAGTAGCGCTGGTGTTGGAAGGGGTAGGTGGGGAGGTTGATGGGTTGGTTGTGGGGGATGGGCCAGTTGATGGTGTGGCCGTGGGTGTGGAGGTGGGCTGCGGAGGTGAGGAGGCGGGTGAGGGTG
>NZ_JBKJFM010000026.1:0-50739 GCF_046614825.1 Streptomyces nanhaiensis | reverse complement strand
CGCACCGCCTGGAGCAGCCGGGTGGCCCGTACGTCGCCGGGCTCCGTCCGGCCGCTCCACACCACGGGCGCGCGCCGCCCGGCCGCCGGGCGGCGGACCGGGACGGCGCCGCGCACCGCCGTCGGCACATCGGCTCCGGTGAGCACGCGGCCGCGGGGCGGCGGCGAGGCGAGCCGCACCCGGAAGCTGGCGTGGTTGACGACGACCTCGGCCGGGTCGCTGGGCACCTTGACCGTGCTCAGCACCGGCTCGTCGTCGAAGAAACCGCGGGGTGTTCTGGTGTCCACACTCATCTAACCGAGTGACGGACGCATAGGACACTGCCTTGACGGTCCCGATCTGTCGGGGGCCCGTCAAGGCCCGGGCGGGCGCGGGGTCACGCGCGGCGGCGGCGGGCGGCCTCGTAGAGGGCCACGCCCGCGGCGACACCGGCGTTGAGGGACTCGGCGCCGCCCGGCATCGGGATGCGCACCCGCATGTCGCAGGTCTCGCCGACCAGCCGGGACAGGCCCTTGCCCTCGCTGCCGACCACGATCACCAGCGGGCCGTCGAGCGCGGCCACGTCCTGGATCTCGGCCTCGCCGTCGGCGGCCAGGCCGACCACGAACAGGCCCTCCTTCTGGTACGCCTCCAGGGCGCGGGTGAGGTTGGTGGCCCGGGCGACCGGGGTGCGGGCGGCGGTGCCGGCCGACGTCTTCCAGGCGCCCGCGGTCATGCCGGCCGCGCGGCGCTCGGGAACGACCACGCCGTGGCCGCCGAAGGCGGCGACGGAGCGGACCACCGCGCCCAGGTTGCGCGGGTCGGTGACGCCGTCGAGCGCGACGATCAGCGGGTCCTCGCCGTCGTCGTAGGCGGCCGCGGACAGGTCCTCGGGGTGGGCGTACTCGTAGGGCGGGATCTGGAGGACCAGGCCCTGGTGGTTGAGGCCGTTCGTCATCCGGTCCAGCTCGGGGCGCGGGGCCTCCATCAGGTGGATGCCGCCGCGGTCGGCGGCGAGCTTGAGGGCCTCGCGCACGCGCTCGTCGCTGTCGATGAACTGCTGCACGTACAGCGTGCTCGCGGGCACGCCCTCACGCAGCGCCTCGACCACCGGGTTGCGGCCGACGACCAGTTCGGAGGTGCCCTTGCCGCCGCGCCGGGCCGCGGGGCGGCGGGCGGACTGGCGGGCCTTGGCGTTGGCCATGCGGTTCTTGACGTGGCCCTTGCGCATCTCGGCGGGCGGCGTGGGGCCCTTGCCCTCGAGGCCGCGGCGCCGCTTGCCGCCACTGCCGACCTGCGCGCCCTTCTTGTTGGACGTACGGCGGTTCGGGCGCTGGCTGTTCCCGGCCATCGGGATCACTCATCTCTTCTTGCTGCTCGGTGGAACTCGTCGGAGTCCGATGGGGTTCGTTGGGGTTCGGTGGAACGGGCGGGCGGGTGGGGGCGGTTGGGAGCCGCGCTCCGGTCCGCGCGGGCTCAGCGGGCGTCGCGCGAACCCAGTTCCCAGCGCGGCCCGGACGGGGTGTCCTCGATGACCAGGCCGGAGCGCTGGAGCTGGTCGCGGATGGCGTCGGCGGTGGCGTAGTCCTTGCGGGCGCGCGCCGCCTGACGCTGCTCCAGCACGAGGCCGACCAGGGCGTCCACGACCGAGACCAGTTCCTCGCCGCGCCCGGCGGAGTCGCCGCCCGCCCAGTGCGCGTCGAGCGGGTCGAGGCCGAGCACGCCCAGCATCGCCCGTACGCCGGCCAGCGCGCCGGCCACCGCGTCCTTGTCGTCCTCCGCCAGGGCTGCGTTGCCCTGCCGGACGGTGGTGTGGACGACGGCGAGCGCCTGCGGGACGCCGAAGTCGTCGTCCATGGCCGCCGCGAACTCGTCGGGCACCTCGGCGGCCGGCTCCACGGAACCGGCCCGCTCCACGGCCCGCTGGACGAAGCCCTCGATACGGCCGAAGGCGGCCTCGGCGTCGCGCAGGGCGTCCTCGCTGTACTCGATCGTCGAGCGGTAGTGCGGGGTGCCCAGGTAGTAGCGGAGCACGATGGGCCGCCACTGCCGGACCATCTCCGAGACCAGCACCGAGTTGCCCAGCGACTTGCTCATCTTCTCGCCGCTCATCGTCACCCAGGCGTTGTGCAGCCAGTAGGCGGCGAAGTCGTCGCCGTACGCCCTGGACTGGGCGATCTCGTTCTCGTGGTGCGGGAAGACGAGGTCGACGCCGCCCCCGTGGATGTCGAAGGCGCGGCCCAGGTACTTGTGGGCCATCGCCGAGCACTCCAGGTGCCAGCCCGGGCGGCCGGGGCCCCAGGGCGTCTCCCAGCTCGGCTCGCCGGGCCTGGCGGCCTTCCACATCGCGAAGTCGCGGGGGTCGCGCTTGCCGGTCTCGCCCTCGCCGGAGGGCTGGCGCAGGTCGTCCAGGTCCTGGTTGGACAGGGAGAGGTAGCCGGGGAAGGAGCGCACGTCGAAGTAGACGTTGCCGTCGGCGGCGTAGGCGTGGCCGCGGTCGATGAGCTCGCGCATCATCCCGACCATCTCGGGGATGTGGCCGGTGGCGCGCGGCTCGTAGGTGGGCGGCAGGCAGCCCAGCGCGGCGTAGGCGTCGTCGAAGGCGCGCTCGTTGGCGTAGCCGATCGCCCACCAGGGGCGGCCCTGCTCCGCGGACTTGGCGATGATCTTGTCGTCGATGTCCGTGACGTTGCGGACGAACGTCACGTCGTAGCCGCGGTGGGTGAACCAGCGGCGCATGATGTCGAAGTTCAGCCCCGACCGGATGTGACCGATGTGCGGGGCTGCCTGCACGGTCGCGCCGCACAGGTAGATCGAGACGCGGCCCGGTGCGAGCGGGGTGAAGTCACGGATCTGCCGGGCGCTGGTGTCGTACAGGCGAAGAGTCACGGGTCAAGGGTAGTCGGAAACGCAAGAGGGGCGGTGCGGGCCGGGCCCGGGTCAGGCGCGGCGTACCACCAGTGCCGTGGCGACGGCCGCCAGCCCCTCGGCGCGGCCGGTCAGGCCCAGGCCGTCGGTGGTGGTGCCGGAGACGGACACGGGCGCGCCGACCGCCTGCGAGAGCGCCTTCTGCGCCTCCGCGCGGCGCTTGCCGATCTTGGGCCGCACGCCGATCACCTGGATCGCCACATTGCCGATCCCGAAGCCCTCGGCGCGGACGATCCGGGCGGCCTCGGCCAGCAGCACGGTGCCCGCGGCGCCGGACCACTCGGGGCGGCCGGTGCCGAAGTGGGCGCCCAGGTCGCCGAGTCCGGCCGCCGAGAAGAGGGCGTCGCAGGCGGCGTGCGCGGCGACGTCGCCGTCGGAGTGCCCGGCCAGGCCGTGCGTCTCCCCCTCCCACAGCAGGCCGGCGCACCACAGTTCGCGGCCCTCCTCGAAGGCGTGCACGTCCGTGCCGATGCCGACCAGCGGCAGGGCGGGGTGAGAGGCGTGCTCAGAAGCCATCGGTGACCCTCCGGCGGGCGAGTACGGCCTCGGCGAGCACGAGGTCCAGGGGGCGGGTGACCTTGAAGGCCTCCTCGTGGCCGGGCACCAGCACCACGGGCACGCCCAGCCGCTCGACCAGCCCGGCGTCGTCGGTGGCGCCCTCGCCCTCGCGCGGTGCGTCCGCGTGGGCCTTGGCCAGGACGGTGCGGTCGAAGCCCTGGGGGGTCTGCACGGCGCGCAGCAGGGACCGCTCGGGGGTGGCCACGACCGGCTCGGGCTCCCCGGCCGGCGTGCCGGGCCCGATCTGCTTGACGGTGTCGGACACGGGCAGCGCGGGGACGACCGCGGGTGCTCCGGCCCGTACGGCGGCGGCCACGGCCTCCACCGTCTCCACCGGGACCAGCGGGCGGGCGGCGTCGTGGACGAGGACGGTGTCGACGTCGCCGGGCAGCGCCGCCAGCCCGCGTGCGACCGACTCCTGCCGTGTGCCGCCGCCGGTGACGACCATCACGTCGGTGTCGCCGGCGGCCTGGGGCAGGGGGTGCTCGTCCAGGAGCGTGCGGACGGCCGCGGCACCGTCGGGCGGTGCCACCACGACCACGAGCGAGACCGTACGGGCGCGGGCGACCGCGCGGACGGCGTGGACGAGCATCGGGGTGCCGCCGAGCGGGCGCAGCGCCTTGGGGGCGCCGCGGCCGAGCCGTACGCCGCGGCCCGCGGCGGGGATGACCGCCGCGGTGCGGGGGGACGGCGCGTCGTCGATCGCTTCTGCGTGCCTGGTTTCGTCTGGCATTGGTCGCCCGTTCAGGTTTGTTTCCTCGGCGGAGGTGGGTATGGCAATCAGCGTGCCGGGTGCGAGGCCCCGACCGGACCCTTCCGTGACGACCGGTCGAGCAGCCGCCCGGGCCCGGCGCTTACGGCACCGGGCAGCCCGGCACCGAGTATCGCGGGCGGCCCGTACGACCTCCTACAACCGCGTTCCGGCAGCCCCGTGCGCCGGGGAACCCGACGGACCCCCGTGGGCGCTGCCCCGACATGCCGCAGTGCCCGGCGACGACTCACGTCGCCACCGGGGCACCGCGGCACTCCTCGCGTCCGCCGGCCTGTGGCCGGCGGGGCTGCGACACGTGTCGCCTTCACGTCCCGCATGTCTTGCGGATGCTGACGGATGGTGGCGGACGGCGGACGTCCGTCACAGGGGCCGGACACGGGTGTCGGGCCTTGTCCGGTGCGCCGCACCGGTCGCCGCCGGCTCGCCGGGGCCACCGGTCCGGGTCCGGGCGGGCGCCGCCGGGTTCAGGACGCCAGGACCTCGTCCAGCAGCGTCTCGGCCTTGTCCTCGTTGGTGTTCTCCGCGAGAGCCAGCTCGCTCACCAGGATCTGGCGCGCCTTGGCGAGCATCCGCTTCTCACCGGCGGAGAGTCCGCGCTCGCGCTCACGGCGCCACAGGTCGCGCACGACCTCGGCGACCTTGATGACATCGCCGGAGGCCAGCTTCTCCAGGTTCGCCTTGTACCGGCGGGACCAGTTGGTCGGCTCCTCGGCGTAGGGCGCGCGGAGCACCTCGAAGACCCGGTCGAGGCCGTCCTGGCCGACCACGTCACGCACGCCGACGAGCTCCGCGTTTTCCGCCGGGACGCGCACCTCCAGGTCGCCCTGGGCGACCTTCAGAACCAAGTAGGTCTTGTCCACGCCTTTGATCTGGCGAGTTTCGATAGCCTCGATCAGCGCGGCCCCGTGATGGGGATAGACCACGGTGTCGCCAACCTTGAACGTCATGTGACAGGTACCCCTTCCGTGGCTATCCAGGGTAACACGGGAACGCCCTCTTCTGAATGGCGTTTTCGCAGGTCAGGGCATATCTCGGGGCTTGACAACAACGCCCGGATCGTGCTGCACGGGCCCCCGGAGGACGGGAATCCGCAGGTCGGAGGGGGTGTGCAAGGGGCGGGAATCGCGCATGGAAGCGCCCCGCAGAGCTTGACCGAAACACCTGTACGTCCGTTTTGTCGGTATCGTTGATCCGGTCGAACGGCCGGAAGCGAATTGATCAGCGCGCGGGCGAACGGCCCCGGGCGGTGTTTTCCGGCGAACTTCCCCGCCTCCTTCACCGGCACTTCCACGGAATGCTCGTAATCGTTCGCACGGACGTGCAGTCGATATTCCGCGGAACCCGCCCCCGCCGGCTCCCGCCCCTCCGCCGGCCCCGCGCGGAAACCTTCCCCGCCTCCCCGCGCCCCGTTCCGCGTCTCCCCGCGCCCGCGCCGGGATGCGGCACTCGGAGGGCCGTGGGGCGGGTCGGGTGCGGGGGCGTTTCGCGGGGTCGGTACTCTGAGCCCGCCGACAGACCCATCCATCCCGCAAGGAGTTGCCGCCGCCGTGAGCAGCAGCCTTCGACGCGGCGCCCTCGCCGCCAGCTCTCTCGCGCTCTCGATCGCGTCCCTGACCGCCTGCGGGGCCGGGCCGGACGCGCAGAGCCTGAACATCAACCCCGACAACGCCTCGGCCGAGGTCGACGACATCAAGGTCCAGAACGTCAACGTCGTCACCTCCGAGGAGGGCTCCGGCCCCGCCTCCGTCTCGGCGCGCATCTTCAACGGCGGCACCGAGGACCAGACGCTGGAGTCCATCACGGTGGACGGGCAGCGCGTGGAGCTGAGCCCGGCCGAGGGCGAGCAGGAGCTGACCGTCCCCGCGGGCGGCTCCCTGGCGCTCGGCGGCGAGGGCAACGCCTCCGCGATCATCGACGACCCCGAGCGGGCCGGCATCGAGGCCGGCAACGCCCAGCCGCTGGTCTTCGAGCTCAGCTCGACCGGCCGGGTGGAGCTGCGCGCCACCGTGGTCCCGGCCGCGGGCACCTGGAAGGACTTCGGCCCCAGCGGCGCCCCGGCGCCGACCGAGTCCGGCCTGCCCGACCCGGACGCCTCCCCGACCCAGACCCCGGGCGGCCCCGAGGAGGACGACCCGGACGGCCAGGACGAGGGCGCCAACGACAGCGGTGACGACGACACCCAGGGCGAGATCGGCAGCTCCCAGGAGGACGGCGGCACCGAGGACACCGGGGGCCGGTGACCCCCGTCCGGCCCCGCCCCGGCCGGCGCGCCAAGGCCGCCCGGGGCACGGACGCGGGTGGGGGCCGCTCCTGATCGGGGAGCGGCCCCCACCCGCGTCGCACCGCACCGGCCGCCGCCGCGCCGGATCCCGGGCGCGGCGGGACCCGAGGGTCCCTTCATGAGCCGGTCACGGGCCCCTTCACCGACCGGTGACGGCCCCGCGGCGGCCCGTCACGGCTCGAACTTGTAGCCCAGCCCCCGCACCGTCACCAGGTAGCGGGGCGCGCTCGGGTCCGGCTCGATCTTGGCGCGCAGCCGCTTGACGTGCACGTCCAGCGTCTTGGTGTCGCCGACGTAGTCCGCGCCCCAGACCCGGTCGATGAGCTGCATGCGGGTCAGCACGCGCCCGGCGTTGCGCAGCAGCATCTCCAGCAGGTCGAACTCCTTCAGCGGCAGGTCGACCTTGGCGCCGGAGACCGTCACCACGTGCCGGTCCACGTCCATCCGCACCGGCCCCGCCTCCAGCGCCTGCGGGGCGGCCTCCTCCGGCTCGCCGCGCCGCCGCAGCACCGCCCGGATGCGGGCCACCAGCTCGCGGGAGGAGAAGGGCTTGGTGACGTAGTCGTCGGCCCCTATCTCCAGGCCGACGACCTTGTCGATCTCGCTGTCCTTGGCGGTCACCATGATGACCGGCACGTTCGAGCGGCCGCGGAGCTGGCGGCACACCTCGGTGCCGGGCAGTCCCGGCAGCATCAGGTCGAGCAGCACCAGATCGGCGCCGTTGCGCTCGAACTCCTCCAGCCCGTCCGGGCCGGTGGCCGCGATGGCCACCTCGAAACCTTCCTTGCGCAGCATGTACGACAGTGCGTCGCTGAACGATTCCTCGTCCTCGACGACGAGCACTCGGGTCACGGGAGGACCTCCGGGGCGGGATCAGGGTGGTGATCGGTGGAGTCGTGGGGGGTTCGGTGGGTCCCGCGGGGAAGACCGCGGGACGTGGTGGGGGTCCGGTGGGAGACCCCGTACGGAGGTACGGGGCCGTCGCCCGCGCCGTACGGGCCGCCGTGCGCGGGGGCGCCGGGGGTGTCCGGGGCGCCGGCGTCGACCAGGTCGTCGGAATCGGTCAGGTCGTCGGAATCGGTCAGGTCGGCGGCGGCCGGGCGGTCCGGGCCGGGGCCGGCTCTGTGCGCGTCGTCCCCGTCGCCGGGGTCGCCGGGGTCGTCGGGGTCGCCGTCGTCGTCGAAGTCCGCCGGCTCGCGCAGCGCGCCGCCGGCCCGCTCCCTCTCCAGCCTCCGGGCTTCGGCTCGCTCGCGCGCGCTGGCGGCCTCCGGCAGGCGCAGGGTGAAGGTGGAGCCCTGGCCCTCCGCGCTCCACACCGTGACCTCCCCGCCGTGCGAGGCGGCCACGTGCTTGACGATGGCCAGACCCAGGCCGGTGCCTCCGGTGGCCCGGGAGCGGGCCGGGTCGACGCGGTAGAACCGCTCGAAGATCCGGTCCTTGTCCTTGTCCGAGATGCCGATGCCCTGGTCGGTCACCGCGATCTCGATCATGTCCCCGCCCGGGGCGGCGACCCGGCGTCCGGCGATGCCCACCCGGGTGCGGGCCGGGGAGTAGTTCACCGCGTTCTCCACCAGGTTGCCCAGCGCCGCCGCGAGCTGGCCGCGGTTGCCCCACACGTGCAGGTCGGCGGTGCCGCCGGTGGCCATGGTGATCTGCTTGACGCCCGCCGCCTGGCGGCAGCGGTCGATGGCCTCGGCCACCAGCTCGTCCACCCGGACCGGTTCGGAGTCCTCCAGCGGGTTGTCGTTCTGCACCCGGGAGAGGTCGATCAGCTCCTGGACGAGGTTGGTCAGCCGGGTCGCCTCGGTCTGCATGCGCCCGGCGAAGCGCTCCACCGCCTCCGGGTCGTCGGAGGCGTCCATCACGGCCTCCGACAGCAGCGACAGCGCACCGACCGGGGTCTTCAGCTCGTGGCTGACGTTCGCCACGAAGTCGCGCCGCACGGCCTCTATGCGCCGGGCCTCGGTCAGGTCCTCGACCAGCAGCAGCACCAGCCGGGAGCCCAGGGGCGCCACCCTCGCGGAGACCGCCAGGGCCTCGCCCCGGCCCGTCCCGCGGCGCGGCAGGTCCAGCTCGACCTGGCGGATCTCGCCGTCGCGGCGGGTGTCGCGGGCCATCTTGAGCATCGGCTCCACCGTGAGCCTCCCGCCGCGCACCAGCCCGAGGGCGTATGCGGCCGAGCTGGCCTTGACGACGGCGTCGGCCTCGTCGAGCACCACGGCGGAGGAGCGCAGCACGGACAGCACGGTGTCCACTCCGGGCGGCAGCACCGCCTCGGTGTGCAGCGAGCTGCGCGTGGGACGGGCCTGCTCGCGTTCGCTCCAGCGGAACGCGAGCATCGCGAACACGCCGGTGCACACCCCGGCGATCGCTGCCGCTGCGGCGACCGCCGCGTTCACGTCCATGCGTCCAGGTTATGCGGGCCCCGGAAGACCGCCCCAGCCGTTCGGGCACCTGCTCGAACAGACGTCTCCGAGAGTTCACGTCGGTGTCGGTACCGGTTCACTTGGTCGGGCGGAACCGGACGTGTTTCGGACAGAACGTGGGAGCGTAGGGGAGAACCGGGGCCCGCGCGCACTCTTCGCGGAAGGCCCGGGCCCTACGGTCACGTCATGCGAGGGGAAGGAAAGTCATGCGGGACGCGTACCACGAGGAGCTGGACTCGATCGGCGACAGCCTGGTCGAGATGGCCCGGCTCGTCGGCTCCGCGATCGGCCGCGCCACCACGGCGATGCTGGACGCGGACCTCAATCTCGCCGAGAGCGTGATCGCAGCGGACGAGAAGGTGGACACCCTCCAGCGGGACCTGGAGACCAAGGCCATAAACCTGCTGGCCCGGCAGCAGCCGGTCGCCACCGACCTGCGGATCGTCGTCACCTCGCTGCGGATGAGCGCCGACCTGGAGCGCTCCGGCGACCTGGCCCAGCACGTCGCCAAGGTGGCCCGGCTGCGCTACCCCGAGTCGGCGGTGCCGCGCGACCTGCACGCGACCATCCTGGAGATGGGCCAGCTCGCGCAGCGCCTGATGGCGAAGACGGGCGAGATCCTGATCACCAAGGACGTCGACCTGGCGCTCCAGCTGGAGCAGGACGACGACGCGATGGACCTCCTGCACCGCACCCTCTTCCAGCACCTGATGGACGACCGCTGGAAGCACGGCATCGAGACGGCCGTGGACGTCACCCTGCTGGGCCGCTACTACGAGCGCTTCGCCGACCACGCGGTCTCGGTCGCGCGCCGCGTCGTCTACCTGGTCACCGGCGACTACGCGGACGAGGTCGACCCGGCCGCCGCCGCGACCGCCGCGGCCACCGCGGAGGAGGCTCCGGCCGGGGACGCGTGAGCGCGGGCTGTGTCCCGGGCGGGGTCCGGGCGAGCGCGGCACGACGGGGTCAGGGGCGCGCGAAGGGCGCGGAGCGCCCGCCGCCCGGGCCGGTGCGCCCCGGGCCCGTGAGCACGCGGTACGTGCCCCCGCGCGCCGTTGACGCGCTCGTCGGTGCGGGCCGTCAATGGGTGGCGAGACGAGCCGGTGACAGCCGGCGAGACGCGGAGGAGGCACTCATGGCGGACTTCCCGACTCCACCCACCACGGCCGAGCACCCCGGCGAGAGGCCCTCGCTGCCCGTACCGGGAGCCTGCGGCTGCGGATCGGGGTGCTCGTGCGGCTGCCAGTCCGGCGGCTCCTGCCAGTGCGGCGGGAACTGCTGACCCCCGGAACGCCCGCCGGCGCGTGCATCCGCACCGGCGCCACACGCCGGGACGGGGCCCGGCCGGACCACCGGCCGGGCCCCGCGGCGTGCCTCCCGCGTGCCCCCGCATGCCTCTGTCGCCGTACGGGCCCCGCGGGCCGTGCCGTCGGGTGAGGGATGCGGGCGGCGGGGTAGTCGTCACGGAGTTCCGGAGCCCGCCGGGCCGCCGCGGCACCGCGCGGGTCCGGCTCCGGCCGGCTCCCCCGACAGCGACGCCGACACGACGGAGGCACCGCAGATGGGCCCCAACCCGAGGATCAAGGACCGCATGACCGGCACCACCCCGGCCGGACGGGACAAGGGCGCCTGGCTCGCGGCCCTGGAACAGGGCTCGAACCTGCTCCAGTCCGCGACACCGCTCAAGGGCTTCGACGTCTACGTCGTCGGCTTCCACTGCGCCAAGGGCGAACCGGACTCCCAGATGGAGGCCCACCACTACTGCCGCGTGGTCAACGACGATCTGCTGCAGTGCGTCCTGTTCGACGGCAACACCCGGGACGCGAACCTGATCGGCATCGAGTACATCGTCTCCGAGCGGCTGTTCGACACCCTGCCCGAGGAGGAGAGGGCCTACTGGCACCCGCACAACTTCGAGGTGTTCTCCGGGCAGCTCGCCGCCCCCGGGCTGCCCCGGTCCGCCGAGACGGCGCTCATGAAGCAGCTGGTCAACTCCTACGGCAAGACCTGGCACACCTGGCACACCAGCGGCCACGGCCACGGTCACGGTCACGGCGCGGGCATGGACCTCCCCTACGGCGACCCCGCACTCATGTGGTCCTTCAACCGCGAGGGCGAGTGCGAGGAGGACCTCAAGCGCGACCGCGACCGGGCCATGGGCCTGGACACCGAGGCCAACCGGGCCGCCCGGCAGTCCTTCCTCGACCTGGCGCGTCCGCAGTGGGGCGTCGACGCGATGAAGGACGACTTCTCCGGCACCACACCCGTCCCCGGCGTCAGGGACGTCCACGCGGCACCCGACGGCGAGGGCGCCGCGTCCTGACCCCGGCGTCCCGCCGTCCCGCCGCCCCACTGCGCGGAGCGGCCCGTCACAGCTCCTTGGCCGCCTCCTCCTCCTTCTCCGCCGTGCGCTGGAGGGTGCCGAGCACGGCGGCCGGATCGCCGTCGGCCAGTACCGACTGGCCGACGTAGAGGCCGATCTCCCGGCTGACCCTGGCCCAGGACACCTTGTTGGACGGGAAGAACTCCGCGGCTCCGAGCCGGTCCAGGAACGGCCGCATCCTCTTGTGCCGCCTGTCGCCGCGCATCCGGTCCGAGGCGGACACCGTGACCGGCAGGGTGTGGTAGCGGTCGGCGAAGGCGAACTGGTTCTCCACGTCGTAGACGTGGTCGAGGAAGGCGGCGACCGCCTCCCGGTTGCCCTCCCGGCGGAAGGCGAGCATCCAGCCCGCGGACCCGGCGGTGGTGTCGGAGAGCCCGTCGCGGCCGGGCAGCGGGGCCGTCCCGTAGTCGGTCTTCTTCCGGTCGGCCTGCCGCGTCAGCGACAGGTCCCCGTTGAGCATTCCGACGTGCCCGTCCGTGAACAGGTTGAACAGCCCCTGGCGGTTGGTGACGGCGGGGTTGGACGTGGTCAGGCCCTGATCGACGAGCTCGTCGCGGAGCCACCCCATGGCCTGGATGTTGGCGGGGTCGTTGATGGCGTACATACCGCCGTCGCCGGTGTAGCCGCCGCCGTTGCCCAGCATCCAGGTCATGGCCTCGGTGGGCGCCTCCTCGCTGCCGAGCGGCAGCCCGTAGGGCACGTCCACGCCGATCGCCTTGAGCGCGATGGCGGCCTGCTTCAGCTCCTCCCAGCTCCGCGGCGGCTTCTCCGGGTCCAGACCGGCCTCGGCGAAGAGGCCGCGGTTGTAGAAGAGGAGCTGGATGTCGGCGGTGAAGGGCATCGCGTACCACACGCGGCGCAGCTCACCCGCCGTGCTGAGCGCGGGGACGAAGTCGGCCTGGACGGGGATGGACAGCACGTCGTCGGCCCGGTGGAGCCGCCCGGCGGCCGCGTGGTCGGCGAAGGAGTCGATCTGCGCCAGATCGGGGGCCTGTCCGTTCCCGATCATCTCCGCGACCTTCTGCTCGGCCTTCCCCGAGGCGTGGACGGAGACGTTCACCTTGATGCCGGGGTTCTTCTTCTCGAACGAGGCGACCACCCCGTCCCAGTAGTCCTGGGTGAGGTCGTTGCCCTCCAGGTCCCCGTGATCCGACGCGACCATCGTCAGGGTGACGTCACCGGTGCGGGACGCCCCGCCTCCGCCGCCGCACCCGGTCGCCGTCAATGCGACAGATCCGGCCACCCCCGAAGCCAAGCCCAGGAACCGTCTTCTCCGCATCCGTGCCACCCCTTACTTAACCGGTACTGCTCCCGCATCGGCGTTCGCTGAGAACCACGCCGGGAACCGTTTCGGAAACCGGAGCGCGGCACCCCCCTGGAAGCCACCGCAGGGTGGCTGAAAAGTAACGCTCGGTCCGCACCTCGACCACCCCGTCGAGCGGACCGATACGCAAACGAGTCCGAGCCCCCGGTTTCGACGCCCGCAGGGCGGCGGGACGGCGTACCGACGGGGGCCGGCCCGCGCCTCGTCCGGGCCCCGCCACGACCTCGGATCCGGCGGAAGGGAAGAAAGCGAAAAAAACCGCCTTCCACCCCTTCCGGTTCGCCGTGGGAGAGTTACCGTGGAATTGGACCTACGGGACGAGCGAGGGAGTTCGACCGGAGTAGCCGACTTGGGCGGAAAGCTCCGGCTTCCGCTGAGGCCGACGTCGACGGTCGGGCTGAGAGGCCCGAAGGTGGTGACACCGGAAGGCGACCTCCACAACCTGATCCGGACAATGCCGGCGCAGGGAGCCCGCCCCGTAGGTTCACCCTTGTCGCGGGCTGCAGAGTCAGGAGGGCCCGTCTGCGAGAACTCGGCGCTCTGTACGGCTCGCGACGCCGGGATCTTCCGGGTCACCGGCTATGTCACCGTGTGAGTACCTGCGGATCCCGGTACTCGCGGACAAGGCGTACGGAGGAGCCGGCAGCACCTTCTGTACTCCGTTCAAACGGCCCTGCGGACGCGACCTCACCACTCGCCAGGAATCCTTCAACCGCGCACACATCCGCTTGCGCAGCCCCATCGAGTATGCCTCCGCTCGCCTGAAGGGTTGGCGGATCTTCCGCCACACGCGCTGCAGCTCCAACTGGCCCGCGTAAGTCGTTCAAGCAGCCCTCCCTCTCGGGCAGCACCGCTGAAGAACCTCCGTAAAAGGTAACTGTGAAACCGAACGAATCTGGCATCAGCCTTCCCATAGGAGGATTTACTGCCCCAGTGCAGTCTGTGTCGCACCTCCGTGGCGCGTCACCCTCGGTCGGCAGTCGACCTTGACCGTCCCCCTGGCGAACGCCTCATCCGTCGCCTTCCCGGACCACACATACGCCTCACCCGGCCTGAGCGCCGCCAGTTTTTCGGGGTTGAGGCCCGAGAGAGCCGCGTTGACCTTCTGCAGGTGCTTCAGCCAGGCGGGCGAGGTGAACCTGTGCAGCACCATGTGGGTGGAGAGCTCGATGAGCTCGGACGGAACCGACGGCGGGTCCTGACTGGCGACCAGAACCGACATGCCCTTGTGGCGCATCTCGCGCACGCTGGACACCAGCCCGGTCACCAGGTCGCCGCTGTTGACGTACTTGTGGGCCTCGTCGAAGACAACCAGTTTGTTGAAACGCCGCCCCTCGTCGGTCGCCTCCGAGAACAGATGCATCAGGACGACGAACAGGCTCAGCGCGTCGCTCTTCTCTATGTCGTCGGAGCGCAGATCGACGATGATCAGGCGGCCGGGACGCACCAGGTCCTTGAGGCGCGCCGAATCGTCGATGTAGTCACCGGCGAGTTCGAGCCGGTCCCTGGCCCGTTTCTTGAGGTGGTCGTCCAGCGTCGAGTCCTCGACACCCCGGCGTACGGCCGCCAGGCTCAGATCCGCACGGTTCGCCTTGATGATCCGCCCGATCTGCCGGATGTAGCCGGACTGGTTGCCCACGGCTCCCATGAGGAACTTCCAGTGGGCGATCTTCAGTTCGGAGGAGGCGAAGGCCAGCGGGCGTACCTGGACGCCCGGGTACTCCGCCTGGCGCTCCTCCACGTACTCCTCGGGAACCAGCAGCACGACATCGCGGAGAGCCGCGGGCTGCGCCCCGTACCGTCGGCGCAGGGCTTCCCGCTGCCCCGCGTCGTCGTTCGCATGAATCATGCTGAGGAACTCGGGGGCGTACTCCGATGTCTCGCTGTAGTGGAAGACGATGCTTGCCAGCGGGCCGGCCAGCCGGTTGACTCCCGGCACCGGCAGACTCGCCATCTCCAGCACCGACCCCAGCGTGTAGCTCTTCCCGGCGCCCTGGACGCCGAACAAGCTGATTGCATGGGTTTCGTTGAGGTCCAGGGCCACGGTGCGCCCCGCGCTCCTGCCGAGCAGACCGTACTGCGGGGAGGGCCGGGAGACGCCGAGGAAGACGTCCGGCTCCGCGGTGTCCGGCTCCGCACCTGGTGTGGGGGACGCTCCGTCACCCACGGCGGGATCGCCGACCGTGTCCCCCCGTTCCGCCGGTGCTTCTCCTGGGGGCGCCGGGACCGCCGGCGCCTCGGGGACCGGTGCCGTTGCGAGAGCCCGTGCCGGTGCGGCGGCCGGAACGGCGGGGCTGTCCGCTCCGCCCTGGGCGGCCTCGGCGCCGCTCCCGGCTTCGGTACTCCCTTGAGAATCGGGTTCCTCCTCCGTTTCCTCCTCCGTGTCGTCGGAGAGGGGAACGGGTTCTTCGGGAACGTGCCGGGTGCGTTCCCGGGGCCGCAGCCGGACGGTGGCCTCGGCCGCGGCGGGGTCGTCCTCCGCTCCGAAAAGGGCCTCCAGGCCGGGCAGTACGGGCTCGCCCGCAGCGGGGCCCTCCGGAGTCACCGGAGCGGGCAGGTACTCCGTCTCGATGCCGTCGAACAGCCGCACCGCATGGTCCCGGCCCACACGGTGGAAGGCGATCCCCTCCTCCTGATCGGTGTCGAGCCCGTCCCTGGACAGGTCGAAGACCAGGCCGGTGCGGGTAAATTCGAGCCGGTAGCCGTGGTCGAGCTGTTCCAGCAGCCAGCGTGCCTCCTTCAGCGGGTCCTCGTCGAAGAGGCCGTAGCGGTCCGCCCGGGAGAGGTACCGGTCCAGGAGGGTCCGCAGGGTGACGTTCTGCAGCGGACGGTCGGCGCGCCCGCGGGCAGGGTCGAACCGGCCCGCCAGGACGCGCTCGGTGTTCCCGATCTGCTGGATGATCTGCCGGCGCCCGGCCTGGTAGGCACCGATGCCGCCGCCGGTGTGGCACTTGACCTCCACCAGGCGGCAGACGAGGGTCCGTCGCTCGGCGTCGAGGTCGAACAGGGCGAGGTCGGTACGGTGCAGCCGTACTTCCGTGTCCCCCGCGGTGGACCGGCTGCGCTCCTCGTCGTAGAACTCCGGGTGGGCGTCGAGGGGAACGAGGATCTGGTTGCGCAGCGCCTCACGCGCACCGAGGTAGCGGCGTGCGAGAGCCAGGCCGAGGACCTCGGTGCGCTGGCTCTCCCCAAGTGCGGCGAGCTTGAACACCAGGCTGCCGGACAGCTCGCGCAGCTGGTCGAAGAAGGTGCGGACGTGCCGCTCGGGGATGCCGAGCGAGCGGTCGGCGAGGACGGGGCCGAGCAGGGCCCGCATCTCGTCCAGCGACCGGGAGGAGACCACGATCTGGTGCCCCAGTCCGCTGTGTGACGTGGTCGTGTAGTCGATGACGTACTCGGAACGGCCGCGCCGTCCGTGGTCGAAGTACTCGGCCCCGAGGGTGCGGTCCACGGTGACGACCCAGTCGCTCATCCGGTGCACGTCGTGCAGGAGCGCCCGGTCGTCCGGGGTCAGGCGGACAGTGACCTGCGGCAGCATGCCCGGCCGGTGTTCGCCCGCGCTGTCCGCGACCAGGGCGGCGGACAGTGCTCTCGGCAGCGCCGCGAGGAGATCCCCGGTCGTCTCGGCCCCCGTCACGGGGTCGGTGGCGCCGTGCCGGGGCTGCCTGGCCCACTCGGCGCTCTCGTCGTCCTCCCGGTACTCGCTGCTCATCTCCTGCACGAGGCCGTGGACGGCGACGCGGCCGATGCCGTCACGTCCGGGCGCGATGTCGTGGCTCTCTCCCCCGAAGGGGTTGAAGAGGAAGGTGAGGTGGGCGGGAAAGTCGTCGACCGACTTCAGCAGGTCCGAGGAGTCGCGCAGCACCACCGACAGTTTAGGGCGCAGCGGGTCTCCGGGGGTGGCGAACGCCTCGGCGGCGGCGGAGCGCGGGCCACTCGCCGGAGCCATCAGGTCGGTCAGTGCGGAACCGGTCCACGGGTCGTCCGGGGCGGCGGCGAAGAGCCGCACAGTGTAGTGGAGGTGGGACAGGTGACGGCGCTCCTGGAGAGAGACCAGCATGTCGGCGAGGAGTTCGCCGTGCCCCGCGCCCAGCGCGTTGATCACCAAGCTGTCCACATAGGGGTGAAGACGGATGTACTTCTCCACCCGGTCGGCGAGCTCGCTGCCGGCCACACCACCCGTCGCGGCCGCCGTGTCGGTGCCGAGCGCACCCGCTACCCGGGCCAGCACCTCGCGGGGGTTGTCCACTTCGCTGGGCAGGCACACCTGCCAGTAGTCGGTCAGCGGGCTGCTGGCGAAGGCGAGTTCTCCCGAACCGAGCGGAACGGCGAGTGGATAGCCCAGCGGGGCCAGCCCTTGCTCCAGGCTGTCCAGCCGGGCCTTGACCACGCTTTCCGGGTCGCCGCGCAACGCGTCGAGCCAGTGATCGGCAAGGGCCGACTGCCCGCTCCACCACAGCATGCGCAGCGGATGGGTGGGGGCGACCAGGACGGCAGTGCGCCGGCTGCCGTCGATGTCGTGGAGGCGGACGGTCAGGGTGTCGGTGCGCAGGAGGCAGTGCAGGTCGGTTCGCCGCTGCTCGATGTCGGGGGCGTTGGGCCGGTCCAGGGCCCGCACACAGGCGGTGACCGCGCCGAGATACGCCTCCGCGTACGCCTCGACGGCGGAGCGCAGTTCACGTGGATCGGTGCCCTCCACGACGAGGACGTCACTGGGGTCGTCCACCGTCCCCGGCCCGGCGAGCCGTCCGAAGAGTTCCTGCCGTGCGGCGGTGTAGTCGCTCAGCGGGCCGGCGGGCTGTTCCGCGGGGCCGGCTCCGGCCGCTCCGGCGGACTCCCCCTCGGTTCGTTCGGACAGGCGGGCGACACCTGCGGCATCCACGTCGATCTCCGGCCCGTGCAGGGTGCGGGGCTCGCGCAGGATGTGCTGCTGTGCCTCGACCAGGATCCGGGGCAGGTCGATGACGACGAGTCCGGCGGGGCCGAACGAGGCCCGCAGCGGGCGGGCCTTGAGGCCGGTGCCCCGCGCGCCCCAGCCGACCTCCCGGCACTGGACGCGGTCGGGGGCACGGCCTTCGGCGAGCGTGGTGAAGCGCAGCCGGTTGATCGCCTGGGCGAGGCCGGGCGCGTGGTGGCCGCGCGGGGTGGGCGGCTCGTCGAACTCGCCTTCGGGAACGACGTAGAAGCGGTCGCTCTCGTACGGCTTGCGCCCCGTCGCCTGCTCGGTCCCGGCGACCGGCATGGGGGTGTCGTTGCCGTCGAGCGGGGTGACCCGGACGAAGTGCCAGCCCTCCTCCCAGTCGGGGGCCCGGCGTCCCTTCCTGAGCTTGACGGTGGCCTTGTGCACCGACTTCGCGTTCCGGGTGACGGACAGCGTCGCGGTCAGCCCGGTGGGGGTGGCCGGCGGGGCGCTGTCGTCCTCGTCCCCGTTCTCCTCGCCGGTCTCGGCGCAGATCTCGACCTTGAAGCGCCTGAGTCCGGGGATGCTTCGCGGGTCGGGGTCGACGGTGAAGGTGACGGGAAGGGAGGAGAGTCCTCCCGGCAGGAGGTAGGGCTGGCCGAAGAGACGTTCCAGGGCGGGATGGTTGCGCTGGTCCTCCGCGTTCTCCCCGGCTTTGGGAAGCGCGGTCAGGTCGTCGACCTCGATGCGTACGGTCTGGTCGGCCGGGTCGTTCTCCTGCGGCCAGTGGTGGAAGGCGAGCGGCCAGTTCTCCGGGTCCGCGGCGATGGCACGGCACCAGTGCCGCGGTTCGGACAGTCCGGTGGCCGCGGCAAAGTCGACGAGGCGGCGGAGGAAGCGCTGGTGTTCGGCCGAGTTGCGGGGCAGGCCGAGGGCGAGGATCCGCTGTCTGTCGGTGGCGGGCCCCTCGGTGAGCTTCTCGACGGTACGGCGGTTGCGCTGGATCTTGGTGACGACGAGGGAGGGGTCGGTGAAGAGGTGGAAGTCGGGGATGAGACCCAGCAGGTGGACAGCCGCGCCGGCGGCCTCCTGGTGGTACTCGTTCTCCCGCAGGGTGAGCAGGTAGCGGGCCGCGGCCCGGTCACCGGCCTCGGAGGTCTCGGCGAGCAGTTGCTCGACGCTCGCCCGCAACGGTTCGGGGACGCCCTTGAGCAGGCTTCTCCTGAGCCGGGTGTGCACCTCGCGCAGGGAGATCTCCTCGAAGGTGGCGACGGAGAAGGAGTCCTCCGCGCTGGCCTTGAGCCCGGGGGGCACGAAGACCAGCAGCGGGGGCCGCAGCCTCCCCTCCTCGTCGGGATTGCGCAGCTCGACAAGCTTGGTGCTGGTGATGTATCTGTCGTCGCCGGGGGCGCCGGCCGTCAGGACGTACACCTGGGCGTCGGGCACCGCGGCACGCAGGCCCCGGGCGAGCCGGGTGGCGAGCTCGGCGTCCAGCCCTCCGACGCGCATGCAGTGGCCGGGGTCACGAGCGCGCAGGGTGTCGGCGAGCCGCGGCAGCACGACGTGTTCGAGCGCCTGCCGCCAGTCGGCCTCGGTGATCTCCACGAGTCCGCGTGCCATGCCCGTGCCTACCTTCCGCCCGTCGCGACCGTGCCGTCTTCGGTGATGGTGAATCTGGGAGTGATCACCTGGGTGAGGTAGGCGTCCGACAGGTCGTCGTAGAAGCCGATCTCACGCATCCGGGTGGTGAACGCCTCGGTGTTGACCCGCAGCGCCGTCTCCTCCTCCAGCCCCGCGGCGCCGAAGCCGTCCTGGGCCGGAAGGCGGTCCACATGGAGTCCGTACCGGTCGCGCAGCAGGGCCAGGAACTCGTCGAGCCGGAGGGAGACGGTGTGGTGGGTGTACGGGGAGGAGCTGCTGCGGGGGTTCAGGCGCAGCAGCGCAACCTGCACCAGTACCTCCAGCAGGGCGCTGTCCAGGACGAAGCGGCGGCGGCCGCCGTGGGGCTGGGTGATGGCCGCACCGGGCCGGTTCTTGAGCAGGAGGGAGTCGATGGTGTCGACGATGTACTTGTGGTGGTAGCGGCCGCGGTAGGCCATCAGGAGTTCGAGGTACTGCTCGAAGGGGTCGAGCCCCATGGACGCGTCCAGCAGGGGCCGGACCTCCTCGGGCTGCTCGCTGACCGGGGTGTCGTCGAGGATCGAGGTGAGCCGGGCGCCGAAGAACTCGTCGCGGAGCCTGCGGTAGGAGTCGGTGCCGAAACGCAGCAGCTCGGACACGGTGAAGTGGCCCCGCTGCGGCTTCGCCGTCTTGCCCTGGCCCACGAGGTGCTCGGCGAAGTCGTCCAGTTTGCGGACGGTGTACGCGGCGCGTACGAAGTCGGGGATGCGGCGCAGCCAGTGCTCGGCGCTGTGCTCGGCGAGCGCGGCGGCGGGGGTGCCGGGCACCCCGGCCACGTCGACGAAGAGCCCGATCCGGAACGGGCACCCGGCGAGGGGATCGGGCGCGTCCGCGGTGGCGGGGCAGCGGTCGCGGGCGCAGGCCGGGTCGGTCCCCGACCGGGCCACCGCCGCGGGCAGCAGCTTCATCGTCTTGAGCTGGCCGAGCGCGAGATGGAAGGCGAAGAGGATCTTCAGGTACTCCACCATGGTGATGCGGGGCAGCAGGTCCTTGAGGGACAGCAGCCGCACCACGTCGTCGGCGAGGAGATCGGCCTGCCCCACGCACAGCGGAGGCGTGGAGTACCAGCCCTTGACGCTGTGCGGGCTGTCCGCCTTCACCTGACTGTTGAGGTGGAGCACCGCTTGGGTCTCCACGTCGACGGGCGCGGTCCGGGCGGAGCCGGCGCCGGCGGTGTCGAGCCCGGTGAAGAAGAACTTCCGGAGCTGGTCCAGGGCGAGCATCCCGTAGGGGCCACGCGCGTGCCTCAGCATCTCGTAGAGCTGGGCGTCGGCCCCGTACGGGCGGGAGCGGTAGTAGTCGCGGAACTTGTAGGTGAGGCCGTGCAGGGGACGCAGGCCGGCGACCGCCTGGGTGGGCCTGCCCCGGTTGACCATGTCCAGGAGCTGGGTCTCGATCCACCGCCGGGCCATGTCGGGATGCTCGGCGAAGCCCTGGAACCTGTCCGCGTGCTGGTCGGCGGTGAACTCGCCCACGTACTCCGCCGCCGACAGGTTGTTGCGCCGCACCATGCGGCTGGTGAAGCCCTTGTGGTTGAGGCGCATGAGGAAGCCGGTCAGCACCCGGTCCATCTGGACGCGCTTGAACTCCAGGTAGGAGACGCCGAGGTGCTTGAGCTCGGTGTCGCGTCGGCGCAGTGCCATCAGCGGGCTCCTTCCGTGTCCTGTGCGGCGCCCGGTCCGGCGGGGGCCTGCCCGGCGGGAGCCAGGCGCAGGGCGCCGTCCGGCAGCCTGCTGAGCCGGTAGGGCGGGGAGCCGGGCGCGTTGAGGAGCACCTCCTGGTAGGAGGTGGCGGCCAGGGCGTTCTTGAAGACGGCCAGCGCGAGGTTCTGCCCCTGCCGGTCCGCCACACCGGGCTGGTGGCCCCGGTGCAGCCGGTCGAGCAGCTCGTACAGGTCGAGGCGGACGGTGAGCCGGGCGCGGTGGGCGCGCTCGTCCCCGGGATGGTGGTGCACGACGAGTTCGCGGGGGCTCGTCTCGACGTACGGCGAGGCAGGCGGCCGGGCGACGGCGATGGTGAAGCTGTCCGCGGGGAACAGGCGGTGGCTGCGCACGGTGCCGCCGGGCACGGCCCGTACCTGGAGGGCGAGGTCGCGGCCCTCCCGCCCGGGGGTGCGCGGCATGTCCTCCCCCCGGTTGACCGCCTCGATGACGCGGGTGAGCTCCTCCGGGCCGGGCCGGCCGGTGGACAGGAGGTGGAGGAAGCGGTCGGCCGCCTGGTAGGGGAGCAGCCGGGTCCAGCGGGTGCCGTCGAGGCTCTCGAAGTAGAAGCGGCGCCGGGCCGCGGCGAGATAGGCCCGGTGCGCGGAGATCTGGGCGCGGTCGGCGAGGTGGGTGCGGGGCAGGGCCCGGAAGCTCTCGGTGAGCAGCCGCTCGTCGAGGTCGCCGCGCTGGTCGAAGGAGACGAGGCTGTGCCCGGCGGCGGGTCCGGTGTAGTCGAGCCGCCGGTCCAGCTGGGGATCGGGGACAGTGGCGACATCGAGGTCGCGCAGTTGGGCGAGGAGGCGGTCACGCTCGTCCGCGCGGTCCTCGCCGGTGTGCGTCCCGGTCCAGCTGGTGAAGTACAGGCTGTCGAGGAGCTCCTGGGACGCCTCGGGCTCGCCACTCGCTTGGCGTCCGTGGAGGGCGTGGATCTGGGCGCAGTCGCGGCCCGAGGTGAGGGTGTAGGCGAGGGCGGAGCGCAGGTCGCGCAGGGTGATGTGGAGGCGGCCGCGCAGGTGCGCCATGCGGTAGAGGGTGGCGAGGCGCGCGGTGATCTGGGCCCCCGCTGTGGGGTGGGAGAAGGTTCGGGCGTTGTGGAGGGCGTAGCAGCGCGGGGCGAGCCGGCAGGAGCCGCAGGCCGCCCAGTGCCGTCCGTCCGTCATGGCGGCCACCATGCGGTGCATGATCGGCTGCTTGCCGCCCCCGGGGTCGGCGAGGACATCGCGGGCGTTGAGGTTCACGACGGTGACGCCATGGGCATCGCGCCCGGTGGACAATCCTTCGCGGACGGTGGCCGCCAGCAGCGGATAGCGGTCCTCGTGCCGGGTGACGAAGTCGACGAGGCGGCCCTCGTTGACGGCGATGAGCCGGGTCTGGTCGTCGGGCCATGCCGTGGGGTCCGTCCCCCGGTAGGGGGCGAGGAAGGCGTCCAGGACGGTGTCGTTGTCGGTGCCGCCCTCGTCCTGGCTGCCGTCGTGGTTGGTGTGGAAGGAGCGGCCGTCCAGGGTGAAGTCCTCGCCGTTGGGGCGCGGCTCGCCGAAGTCGGCCGAGCGCCGCCGGGCCTCTTCGGCGAGGCGCTCCAAGAAGGCCGTCTTGCCGTCCCCGGCGTTCCCGGTGATGACGACGAGGCGGTGGCGGCCCTCCAGGACGTGCGGACGCAGCGCGGTGTCGAGGGCGGTGTCGACGTAGAGGGGGAAGGCGGCCGGGTCCAGGCCACGGGTGCCCGCGTTGGTGCGGTTGCTCTGGCTGTAGAGGGTCTGCAGATGGCTGACAAAGGGGTTGGTGCCGGCCGTGTCACCGGCCGCCGCGGGCCGTGGCGGGGCCGTCCGTGCCCGCGGCACGATCCGCACCTCGCGCACGGCGGTGAGCTCGCCCTGGAACTCCTCGGCGTCGCGGTAGCGCTGGAAGCGGCGCGGTGCGATGGCACGCCGCAGTACGGCGGTGAAGTCGGGGTCGAGGTCTCCGAGACCGGGCAGCCCGCGCGGGTCGGCGGGCTCCGCACCGCGCTGCGGGGTCTGCCGCCCCTCCCAGGGGTAGCCGCCGGTGAGCGCCTCGTACGCGGAGACGCCGAGGGCGAAGAGGTCGAGGTCGGCGAGTTCCTCGCGGCTGGGGCGCTTCAGACCGGTGGCCTCGGGTGCGAGGTAGCGGGGCGAGCCGAGAACGGGGGTGAGGGTGGAGTCGGCGGAGACGGCCGCGTTGAAGTCGAGGATCCGGGCGCCGTCGGCGGTCCACAGCAGGTTGCTGGGCTTGATGTCGCAGTGGAAGACGCTCTCGGCGTGCAGGTGCGCGAGACCGGCGAGGCAGTCCTCGAGCAGCTTGCGCACGTCGGCCGGGCCCAGGGTGCGGTCCCGGCCAAGGACCCGTTGCAGGTCCCGGCCCTCGGCGTACTCCATCCGCAGGTAGGGAAAGCGGCCCCTGGGGAGCCATTCGGCGTCGATGAGGCGCACCAGGTTGGGGTGGGGAGGGATCTTGCGGAGGATGCGGTACTCGTCCTTGAGGCGCTCCTCGACGGACTCCCGGTCCCTCGTGATGATCTTCAGGACCTCGTCGGTGTCGTCGAGGGTGTTGAAGACCCGGTAGACGACACCGAACTGCCCGTGCCCCAGCCGGGCGCGGACCCGGAACTTCTCGGTGAGGCGGAAGCCCTCGGGGAGGTTGTCGTAGCTGTGCGGGTTGTCCCAGTCGAACGGCTCGCGCTCCTCGTCCCGCTCTGGCAGGGCCCGGGCCCGGGCCCGGGCCCTGCCAGAGTCCACCAGGGAGAGCCGGCCGATCGCCTCGCGGGCGGGCGGCCGGGCGGCCGGGTCGTCGGAGAGCAGCGCCCGGATCACGGCCTTGAGGTCGGGGTCGATCCGGTCGGCGTCGTCGAGGGCGTCGAGCAGTATGCCGCCCGCCTCGCGGACGGGGAGTTCACCGGTGTAGAGCTCGTGGAAGAGCACCCCGGCCGCGTACAGGTCCGTGGCGGGCGAGAAGACACCGGGACGGTCGTGGCACTCGGGTGCGAGGTAGGCGGCGGGCTGGTACTGGAACGCCTCCATGCCCAGGGTGAGCTCCCGGGGGCGCGGCGGGCCGGGATGGGCGTAGTCGAAGCCGGTGAGCATCGCGACGCCGTTGCGCCCGACGAGCACGGTGTCCGGGGTGAGGTGCCGGTGCACCACCCGGTGGGCGTGCGCGACGGCGAGGGCGCTGAGCACACCGTCCACGACGCGCCGCTTCGCGTCGGCGCCGAGCGCGCCCTGCCCCTTGGCGTCGAGCTTGATCCGCAGCGCGTCGGCGTGCACGTCCTTGAGGACGACGGCGTACCCGTCCCCGTCCTCCAGCGGGAAGGAGGTGGTGCACGGGACGATGTTCGGGCAGGACGGGAGCTTGTTGAGCGCCTGGACAGGGTTGCCGATACGGGCGTGGGCCGTGGAGCGCGCGGACTCCGACAGCAGCGGGTCCACCGCATGCACCTGGAGGATGTGCGTCCCCGACTGCGGCTGGTCGGCCAGGCGCACCCGGTAGACGGACACCCGCCGGGCCGGGTCCTCGCCCTCCTCGAACGGCTCGGAGGGGTCGGCCTCGTGGAGGGTCTCCACGACCTCGTAGTTGCCGAAGCGGCGCGGCCCGGAGGGCGGGCGGGTCTCCGCCTGGAAGACGCGGGCCAGGTCGTCATGGAGGTCCGAGACGCTCTTCAGCGGCCGGTTGTCGGGCGGACGGTGCTCCCGCAGGAAGGACACCAGCTCGCTCAGGTGGACGGTGTTCCGCTCGTCCAGGCCGGCCGGGTCGTACAGGACGGCGCTGGGGTACGGCAGGATCACCAGCCCCTCGCACCACACCGAGCCGAGGGCTGCGGTCGCGGCCCGGGAACGCCCCAGCAGCCCCGCGGTGACCCGCGCGTGGCTGCGGACCTTGCGCACCGGGCTGGCGAATGGCGTCCGGCCCTCGGGATACCAGCGCCCGCCGCGCACCTCGATACGGCCGAGCGTGCCCTTGGTGTCCGCGATGTAGCAGGCGTGGTCGGTGAGGATCGCCAGGTCCACCTCGAACACCTGCCGGCCCGGCCCGTAGGACAGCTCGAAGTTGGACACCACCGTCCACGTGTCGGGTCCGTGCTCGCGCAGATGACGCAGCACCATGCGCTCGGCCTCGTTGGCCGGCTCCCCGATCGGGATGATCCGCGCCATCGCCCCGCTCCCCGCTCCTGCTTCCGTACGCGCGCTCCGGCCGTCAAGTGCCGGTGCGTGCACGGTTCTTCACTGTCGGATGTGTCACTGGACACTCTAGGACGCATCACCGACAACGCGCCGGAAGTTCGCGTGATCGACGATCACAGCATCTCGCCACGGCTGCGGGCGTTGGCCGCGGCGATCCGGGACCGCAGCAGCGCGTCCGGCACGCCACCGGCGTCGTCGTCGCCCACCGGCTCGACCTCCCCGGGCCTCGCGGTCCACTCCACGCCCCCGCTGACGTAACCGTCCTGGTGGGTCCATGACGACGCCCCGGCGCTCCCGCCGGACGTCGTGGGCGAGCGTGCCGGGCGGGAGACGCCGCGCCTCGTGTCCGGCGCGGGCGGCACGGGCCGCCTCGGCGTGGGCCTGCGCCGCGGCGGCGACCGCCGCGCGGTTCCGGGTGGCGGGGATGGCTGGTGCGGCGGGGGTGGTGGGGGTGGTCCGGTCGGCCTTGCGCTGGGGCACGTGCGCCTCCTGTGCGCGGGGATGCGCCTTTCACACTCCCTCCGTTCTCACTTTTCGCACCCATATCGTCACCGTGCGCCACTGCCGTGGACAGGGTGACGGCATCCCCGCCGGGGACGCGGAACAGCACGTCAGCACACCGACATCAGGGGGAACACATGGCCGCGATCACCCGTGAACTCGACCCGTTCCGCTCCGCGCGGGACCTCTACGGCGCGGAGCTCCGCCGCCAGCGGCAGCTCGCCGGGCTCTCGCTCGACCGCCTGTCGGAGGTCGTGAACTACAGCAAGACCCATTTGCACGGCATCGAGATCGCCGAACGCCTGCCGCTGCCGCCGATCTCGTCCAAGCTGGACGCGGCGTTCGGCACCGGCGGCCTCTTCGAGGGCCTGTGGCGCATCGTGCAGCAGGAGCGGTACCCGGACCGGTACCGCCAGTTCATGGAGCTCGCCGACCAGGCCACCGACATCCACGAGTACGCGGGCCACCTCGTCCCCGGCCTGCTCCAGACCGAGGCGTACGCGCGGGCGGTACTGCGAGTCGGGGCGCCGGAGGCGTCGGAGGAGGAGATCGAACGGAAGGTGGCGCTACGGCTGGAGAGGCAGGTGAGGCTGCGGGAACCGGACGGGCCGCACCTGTGGGCGGTGCTGGAAGAGGCGGTACTGCGGCGGCCCGTGGGCGGTCCCGCGACGATGCGTGGACAGCTCGCCGAGCTCTTGGTGCTGGCCGAATCCCCACATGTAGGGATCCAGGTGCTCCCTTTCGCACATGGGGAACACACGCTCCTTGCTGCCCCTCTCACGCTTCTGCACCTGCCAGGACACAAGGTAATCACCTACTTCGAGGGCCGGTACGACGGCTACCTCGCCGAGGAACCGAACGAAGTGAAGCAGCACCAGCGGGCTTACGATCTGCTCAGGGCCTCTGCCCTGCCGCCGCAGGACTCAGCGGCGATGATCGAAGCAGCGATGGAAGGCTTCAACTCATGCGAGCAGCAGACGGACTGAGTACCGCACAGTGGCGTAAGTCCAGCTACAGCAACCCAGACGGAGGGAACTGCGTCGAGGTTGCCGACAGCTTCTCCGGCGTAGTCCCCGTCCGGGACAGCAAGGACACTGCCGGGCCTGCGCTGATACTGGGCCGCAGGACCTGGCAGCACTTCATCGACGGCCTCAAGAACGACTCGCTGTAAGGGCATCACGCGCAGCGGGCCCTGGAAACATTCCAGGGCCCGCTGCGAAGCGAGCACCCTCCTGCATCAGCCGGTAGTGGCACCCGTGTGCAGCACTACAGCTTCCTCCAGCTTGGCGAGAGCAGCATCTTCCTTGCAGTCTGCCTCATCACGCCGCCGGTACGCCTCGCGGACACTCTCAGCAATTCGCTTACGGTCCGAAGTTGCAACAAGCGGGATAGGAATTTTTCGAACGAGCTCAGTGTGATACTCCTGCTGCTTTCCGCCGACGCTCATGGAACGGATAATCCGGAACGCCGCGTCCGCACGGAAGAAGGCAAAGAGGTAGGCTCCCGGGATATCCGCGTCTCCACTAAGCACGCGCAGAAAGTCCTGGCTAAAAGCATGCCTCAGCCAGGAGCCTGTGACCAGGATCGAACGACCATAAACTTCATTCTCACCCAGAGTGCCATGGGCAGCGACGAGGACAGTCTCATTTCGCTGCATTACATCTTCAGGGGCCCTTTCAGGGCTGATCCAGCGTCCTTCCGGCCGCACCCAGAAAGCTTGACGTTGCCCGATGAGCCGGACACCGTGGGCGGGGTCGGCATCAATACGCTTAAACCGCGCTCCTGTTCTCAACCTCCCCCCCTCGCACACCTCCCCCAACGTCACATGCTCCACCGACGCCAGCCGTTCCAGGATGCGCCGGGCGCGGGGCTGGAAGTTCAGGGCACGCAGCGTCGTGGCACTCACCCCGGACTGGGCGAAGCCCAGATCCCGGCCCTGCTCGTGCCACTTGAGGTCGAGCAGGTCTTCGAGGCCGGCCGTGGTGAACAGATCCCGGGTGGCCTCGGTGAGGCCTCTCTGGTAGGCAGCGCGCAACTCGGCCGCCTCCTGGACGAGTTCGTGGATCTCCTTCTCCTCTGCCGCGCCGAACCGCGGCACGGGGATGTTCTCGATGTGGTGAGGCTCGATGTGCTTGACGGACGACCCGTAGATCGACTCCTTGACGAGCACTTCACCGAACCGGCTGGCTAGAAAGGCGTGCAGGTACCCGAAGGCGATCCGGTCAGGGTTGGGCTCAACCTTGAGAACGTCCTGCGAGGACCAGAAGCCGCCCATGTCCGGACGCACATACGCCCGCCTTCCGGCGTTGAACCCCGAGCAGGAGATCAGCGTCATGCCGGGCTTCAGTTTCAGGTAGGACAACTGTGTCGACTCGGCATCGGCCTTCCTCAGGAGCGGCAGATTGGTGAAATCGGCCAACTGCATATCCTTGCTGCCCACGAACGGCACGCCGTACTCGGGGTCGGTGACGTAGACCCGCCGGAACTTCGGCCCGTTGAAGATCCCCCCGGCGTGCCCCGCCGTGACCTCCTTCAGCGGCGTCTTCTCCACCGGCAGCCGCTCCAGCAGCCGCCGCATCACGAACGCTCCCGACAGGTAGGGCTTCGCGTCCAGCCGCAGTCCCTGCGCATCGAGCCACCGGCGTCTGGCCGGATTGCCCTGCTCGGCGACCTTCACGAATCCGCCCCCTTCTCCCAGGGGAACTCACCGGCGTACCGCTCCACAAACTTGTGGTATTCGGTGATAATGCTCGGCCGGTCGTGGTACGGAGGCCGGTCCCGCAGGGGCATCAGGTCGTCGTCGAGGACCGGGGAACGGCGCTTGATGGTGCGCGGAATCGCAACACCGTTGACGACGATCTCGTCCGTCTCCTCGTACTCCCGCACCACGAGGTCGCCCCGGGCGTCCCGCACGTACAGCAGGTTGCCGCGCCGGTCGACTCCGGCCTTCTCCGCGACGGCCATGAAGACCGGGTAGTCGGCCGGGCCGTGCAGCCGTTCCTCGTACTTCTCCCGCTCGGTCTTCCTCCGCAGGAAGAGCAGGGTGGTGAGGATATTGACACCCGCGCCCACGATGAAGGTCTCCACGGGCAGTTCGACACTGGCCATCACCCAGCACTCGTCGAGGATGTACTGGCGTACCGCCTCGTCGTCGGGCCCCGGGTTGGACAGGATTCCGTTGGGGAGGACGATGCCGATACGGCCGCCGGGACGTACCCACTCGACCGCCTTCTGGACGAAAAGCTTCTCCGGGGCAATGGAGAGAGCCGGCTTGCCGCGCCTGAGACTGCCGTCCTTCCCCCGGGACCAGCCGTAGGCGACGCTCGGCTTCTCCGCACCGGACTCGTCCTTGCGGAACTGCTCCAGGACCGGTCCGGAAACGGGAATGTCGGTACCGAAGGGCGGGTTGGTCAGCAGGACGTCGACCTTGCCGGGGCCGATGCGGTCGAGGCGCTCCATGGCACGTTCCACACCGGGCAGGGCGCCGCTCCGGGGAAAGGCGAGGGAGTCCATCTGGAAGGTGTTGCCTGCGCGGTCGGTGAGCATCATCACGCCGAACGCGGTGGCCCGGGTCAGGAAGGGGTCGAAGTCCGCGCCGAAGATCCGGTCCTTGGCATACTCACCGAGCCGATCCCGGAGAGCGGCCTCCAGCCGGGCCCGCTCCTGAACTGACAGCGACTGCTCGTCCTCGGGCAGCCACTTGTGCACCAGATGCAGCAGGCTCTCGCGCAGGAAGCCGCCGGTGCCGCAGCACGGGTCGAAGACGGTCTCATCCTCCTCGGGGTCGAGGATCTCGACCATGAGCCGCACCGCGCTGGACGGAGTGAAGTACTGACCACGGTCACCGCGCAGATTGGCGCCGACGAGTTCCTGGTAGGCGGCGCCAATCGCGTCCATGGAGGAGTTCTGGAAGCGGTAGGTGGCCAACTGGCGGGCAATGAAGGTGAGGGCGCCGTCGCTGAGGGTGAGACGGTCGTACTCGTCGAACCGGTTCTGCTCGGCGTAGAACTTCTTGACGTCCTCGAAGAGCTCCCTCACCCGGGCGGCGACGGCCGGGCTGCCCGTCTCGTCCTCGGCAGCAGCGGCGATGTCCGTGCTGTCGATGTAGAAGCGGGTCTCCTGCCCCTCTTCGCGGACCAGGCGCTCGTCGTGGAGCTTGGCGAAGAGGACGTACAGGAACTGCCAGAAGGCGGCGTCCTTGGGCAGGCCCTCGTTGCCGTGGATGTAGTTGTGGCAGCGGCGGAAGGCGAACCGCAGCATGGTCTCGTCGGCCCGCCGCATGATGGCGAGCGAGGAGGCGTTCCCCTGTGCGTCGAAGGCGGTGGCGTCACCGCGGGGCCAGTTCAGCAGCGGCCGGTACTTCTCCTCGAACGGCGAGGAGGTGTCGCGGTGGATGAAGTACAGGTCCTTGTCGTCCGTCCACAGGCCGTACACACACTCGGGGCCGGCCCCGTGCATCAGCGCGGCGACCTCGTCGACCTGTTCCTTGGCACGGGCGAACGTACGGATCTTGGAGACGGTGCGGCTTTCCTTGGGGCGGGGCTTGGTGACGACGATCCGGCGGACGTACCGCAGCTCGTGCGGCTTGTCGTGCTCGAAGATCGCGATGCTCGCGCGACGACGGGTCCTGCGGCCGGTCTCCTCGTTCAGGACGGAGATCGGGAAGTCGGCCTCCATGTCGCGCGGGTCGATGCCGTACTGATGGACAAGTGCCCGGGCGATGTGCTGGCGTACCCGCTCGGCCTCAGTGAGCTTCACCACCTTGTCGCCGGTGATGTAGTCGAAGACCTCGTCGTCCTGGAGCTTGCGCGGCTCCGCGGGCTCCTCCTCGCGGTTCTGCTTCTCCCGCGCCGCCTCGCCCGCCTTCTCCGGCTTCCGCCCGTCCTCCCCCGGCATGTCGAAGCCCAGCTGCTCGTCACCCATCTCGCCAGCGCCCACCTTGTCCCGTATTGATCTGATGCGCACCGCCTGTCGGTCTGCCGTGCACCGCCCCAGACTAAGGGAGGGCACTGTCGGCCCCCGGCCCCACTCCGCTCCCTCCCCGACAGCAGGCCGGCCCGTCGCTCCTCAGCCTTCGGAGTCCTCCTCCGCGCCGGAAGCGGCCTCGGCGATCTGGACCAGGGAGCGCCCGTCCGGGGTGACCCAGTACTTCGTCCCCTGCACCTGCTGCTCGTTGCCCATCGCCACCCGGCGGATGTGGCGGACCAGGCGGGAGGGCGAGTACGCCTGGCCGTCCGCGACCCACACGAGAGGACTGCTCTTGCTGTTCCGCCAGGTGGCCTGCCCCCGCCGCGGGTCCTCCTGGACCCAGCGCGGAAGGTTCTTGTGGTCGGCCTCGGTGTCGGGGCGCAACGTCAGGACGGTGCCTTCCGCGATGAGCCCCTGCTCGACGATCCTGGTGACCGCGCGGGTGGTGCGTCCCCCGGCGGCCGGCTGAGCCGGGGGAACCGTCGTGTCCTCGGCCGCCGGCCCGGCCGGTTCCAGCGGTTCGGCCGGGGAGGACTCCTCCAGGAGCAGCAGCTCGCGGAGCCGGTCCGCCACCTCCGTGGCGCGTTCCGGCAGGGTGACGGCTTTGGCGATCTGGCTGGTCCGGCCGTGCGCGGCGTCCACGACATCGACCATGAGCGGTACCGCCCGCCGCACCCGCGCCGGTACCCGGGCCAGCTGCTCCTGCCAGAGCTGCTCGGCGTCCTCGTCGTCCAGGTCGCCGGTCTCCATGGTGTGGAACAGCGCGTGGGTCAGGAGGAGGTCCGCGTGCTCGGCCACCTGGGTCGCACGGCGACTCGGCGTTCCCTCCGGGGTGCCCAGCGCGTCACGCACCGCACGGAGCAGGCCGACGCAGCGCCACACCCGGTGAGCGGTCGGCATGTGCCCGAAGACCGCCCCGTAGTTCCTCCTCTCCCACAGCCACGCCGGGTTCCGCTTCGCCTCGGCGGCGAAGCCCGGCTCCCGGTGCGCCGCGGCGAGGGCGAGAGCCGCCTCCTCCATGGTGCACCCGTCGTCCCGGGCGGGCTCGCCCTCGCCCCGCTTGATGGCGTACGTGCGGTCCAGCGAGAGCCGGAAGTCGTCCCGCAGATCGAGCTGCTCCTGCTCCAGCGCGCGGAAGTCCCGGGCCTCGATGGGGTTCTGGGTGTTGGCCGCGATGGTGATCCGGTCGCCGAAGTCCTCGGGGCAGTCCTCCAGCGAGATGATCCGGACCTGCACCCGCCCGCGCGCGGCACAATCGGGGTGCGTCTCCATCACTCTGCGCACCGCGTCACCGGTCTGGGCGCCGTTGATCACGTTGGCGCCTTCGAGATGCAGCCCCACGGGTGCCCAGCGCCGGGGGGAGTCCACGCCCTTGGGCTCGATCCGGTCGCAGACGAGGGTGATGCCGCTGTTCAGGTACAGGAAGTTCTCCGGCTCCCGGATGAGGGAGTCCCGGATGGTGGAGTTGACCTGGCTGTCACCAAGGGCGTCGCGGACGTTCCGGGCGGTGAGGATGCCGCCGTTCTCCCCCGCGTACCAGTCGGCCACCGTCGAGGCGGTGACGGTGCCGTAGTACATGCGGAAGGAGTTCTCCACCCTGCCCGGACTGTCCAGCTCGATGTCGAGATCAACCTTCCGCCGGGCCTGGTCCCCCAGGATGGCCTGGTACATGTCCTGGAGGTTGATGATCTCGCAGCCGATCAGATCCGGGTTGTGTCCGCGCAGCTCCTGTAGTTCCTCGTCGAGGAGCCTCCTGGTGTTGTGGTGCAGCTCGGTCCCGGTGACCAGCGCGAGGACCAGGGTCACCCGCGGCCGTCGCGCGTTCAGCGCGCGGGTGAGCTCGTCCACGTGGGGGGCCATCTTCTCGCCGAACCGCTCGAACTCCCGCCGGAAGAGGTACCGCATCCCCCGGACGACGGCGGACACGTCGCCTCTGTTGAACCCGGCGTTCCCCCTGTCGTTCCACTTGGCCTGGACGAGGATGATCTCCCGTCCCTCCACGGCGACCGCGTCGATGCCCTCGTCCGTCTCGCAGTCGGTGATCGTCCGCGCCACCTCCTCGTCCGGCCGGCCGGTCACCATCTGCACCGCGAGCGCGGCGACCGCACGGCTGCTGAAGCACTGCTCCTCGTCCGACCGCCCGGCCCAGTCCGACATGTAGATCAGCGGCCGGAACCGCTCGCTCAGCTTCTTGCGCAGGTTCCGGACCTGGACCGGGTGCGGCATGAACTCCTGCTCCTTCGTTCGCCGTTGGGCTCTGCCACGAGGGTGAGCGCCCGCTCCCGAAGGCTATCCACCGCATGGGTGATGTTCCGCCTGTTTCGGCGGAACGCCCAGGTGCACCCGGGCGATCATCGCAACGATGCAGAGGGCCTCTCGACGCCGTCGATACCTCCTGTGCCTTCAACCGCCGGCATGGGGGCTTGTAAGGCTGAGGCGCAGGGAGTCGGCAAGGGTCCACTTGCCCGGCCCGGACTCTGAGCCGGGGCCGCAGCCACGAGACCGGTGACGAGCCGACTCCCTCCGGCTCGTCGCTGCTGGGCTGCGCCGCACTGGAGACCTGAGCCACCAGGTTGTACCCTGGAGTTGATCCGCGGGGCGCAAGCCCACCGGAGGGGTTGGTTTGACGGCCATCGAATCAACCCAGCTTCGCAAGGTGCTGGCAGTGATTAAGTGGCGCGACTATAGCGGTCGAGCCCCGAAGCAACTCTTCGGTTGCGGTCCACTGGTATCGCTGCTCACGAGCCTTGCCAAGCGAGAGCGCTCGACAAGTTAAAATCTTATGCGAATGCCTCACCATTCAATATGGTGAGGCATTTCTATTGAAGCCTTGATTAACTGGGCCAGACCTTCCTGCTCCTGTTCTTACCGCTTCCCTGCCCTTGCCTGATGTACCCGTCCGGGTAAATATTGCAGTACGAGTTGCTTCCCGGGAGTTTCCACACCTCGTGGGTGGTCGTGATCCTTTCGCCCCCCTTCCGCCTTGTCACATCCCAGTGGTATCCCCTGGGTATCTCTATGCCGCACACCCGAAGAACATCGCCCCCGTGCATGTCGCTCGCCTTCACCCACTCACGGCGGCCTCGATCAAGCAGAACAGCGCCTCTGCCGAACAGAGTCTTGAACTCCCGGACCCCTGTCTCGTCCTGCAGGTTCCTCCACTCCTGCTCAGAATCAAAAACGTGCAGCGGAAGGATACGGGGGTCGTGCACGCTCGTAGCAGGGAAGGCCGCACTCAAGGAGCAGACCTCTTCGGTGAACCGCGCACATTCCGCAGGTGATCTGAAAACGCGGAAGTGCGCCTTGTACCTGACGAACCCCTCCAGACTGAGAAGCTGCTTTTTTCGCACAGGGTTGCTGCTCGGATCCCTCCTGATGAAGCATCCGAGACTGGAAAAGACGATAACCGGAGACCGGTGGATCTGCGAGTAGAGCTCGCGGGCATCCTCTGTCCTGACCAGATTGAATGAGCGCCCCGATGTCTGCCCGCCTGCCACTCTCACCAGTTCTGCGCGACGGACGTGGAGTTCCACATCCTCCGTACCGCACTTCCTCCCGATGGCTCTGCGGATCTCTTCCTGATCTCTGCTCTCACGTCCGGCAGGAGGGGCGAAGAAGTACACCGCCGGCTGTTCCCACGGCCGGGTACGCTCCTGCCCGCTCACCTCTCCTCCGCCCTGCCGAGAGCGTCACGCAGGCCTTGTCCTCCACCCCCGTAGGCGCGCAGTACCGCGGCAGGAGGAAGACTGACGGCTCTCAGCTCCTCCTCCGTCATGCTCCGGACGCAGCGAAGAACAAACTCTCGCAACTGACCGACTCCGACACGGGCAGGACCCCGTCCCGGCGTCTGGTGCTGCACCATGTCGCCCGGCGCCTGCAGCGCCTTCTCCTGGAACCAGGCAGAAAGACGGTCAACGACCTTCTTGTTCAGGTACTCGTTCCACGGTCTTCTGACAGAAATGGGCAGCTTACTGGTCGGCAGCCCTTCGCGTACCCAGACATCCACCTGCTCACTCTCGTCCCCGTCGAGCGTCATTTCCTCCCGCACCTCCTCCCGGAAGGAGTGCCGCCATCCGCTGAGCTCTTCACTCGAAACAGTCGGCAGGCTCGGCAGAGCTTCCTCTTCTTCGGAGAGGGGTGAACGGGCCGGGACGGCCTGATTTCCGTTCCAGCGATAGTCCTCACCAGAGCGGTAGTCCATGACAGAACGCCACAGGTCGGGCCGGATCCTTCCACGACCGGCCGGGGGAGATTCTGTTCCCTTCCGCCTCGAGCCGTCGATCAGTCTTACTTTCGGCGGGGCAGCAGAAAAGTCCAGAGCAAGCATGTCCGGATAGATCTTGATGAAATCGGCGATACTTCGCGCTCCGTAGTCGCTCTCCCTGAAAGCGCGATCGGTGATGTCCAGAAGTCGGTTCTTGAGAACGGCGGTGGTCATCTCCGTCCAGTTCGGGCTGCCACTCCGCTTCGCCGCCTCGAACGCCTGAGTGATTAGCTCCCGCCCACTCTCACGTGCGCTCGTGAGATCGACGGAGCCCGTCTTCTCCTCATCCATGAGCGAGATTCTTGCTCAAGATCACCCAGAATTCAGCTGATCGGTGAAGCTGCCGCTTACGCTGTCCCACATCGTGGCATGCACGCAGCACACAGCGCCTTGCGGTTCGGCCATTCCGCGCAGCGCTGGGGGCCGGATGCGGGCCGGTGGTCGGCCCGCATCCGGCCCCGGGGAACGGCCGAGCCCCCCACTCGCGGAAAGACCGCAGGCAGAGGGCTCGACCGCGGGGTCGGGTTACTTCTTGCCCTGGTTCTTCACGGCCTCGATGGCGGCCTTGGCCGCGTCCGGGTCGAGGTAGGTGCCGCCCGGGTTGACCGGGTGGAAGTCGGCGTCCAGGTCGTAGGACAGCGGGATGCCGGTGGGGATGTTCAGGCCCGCGATGTCGGCGTCGGAGACGTTGTCGAGGTGCTTGACCAGCGCGCGGAGGCTGTTGCCGTGCGCGGCGATCAGGACGGTGCGGCCGGTGAGCAGGTCCGGGACGATCGAGTCGTACCAGTACGGCATCATCCGGATCACCACGTCCTTGAGGCACTCGGTGCGCGGACGCAGCTCGCTGGGGATCATCGCGTAGCGCGGGTCGTCGCTCTGCGACCACTCGGCGCCGTCCTCCAGGACCGGCGGCGGGACGTCGTAGGAGCGGCGCCACTGCATGAACTGCTCTTCGCCGAACTCCTCGCGGATCTGCGCCTTGTTCTTGCCCTGGAGCGCGCCGTAGTGGCGCTCGTTGAGGCGCCAGGAGCGGCGGACGGGGATCCAGAGGCGGTCGGCGGCCTCCAGGGCGAGCTGCGCGGTGCGGATGGCGCGCTTCTGGACGGAGGTGTGCACGACGTCGGGGAGCAGGCCGGCGTCCTTGAGCAGCTCACCGCCGCGGGCCGCCTCCTTCTCGCCCTTCTCGGTCAGGTTGACGTCCACCCAGCCGGTGAACAGGTTCTTCGCGTTCCACTCGCTCTCGCCGTGGCGGAGGAGGATCAGCTTGTACGGTGCGTCGGCCATGGGCCCGAGCCTAATCGACGTCCGGTGGGCGGTCCGGGGGCGGCCGACTGGCGAGACGCGGGCCCGGCGGGGCGTACGGGGCCGCCGGTTGACGGTCCGCGTCAATTCGGTGGAGGCGCGGGAGCGGGTGTTCGTAACGTGCGTGCTCCAGGGACGGCCGTTACGGGCCGGCGGGTCGCGGGAGGCGTGCCGTGTTGCGAAGTGTGTCGGGGCTGCCCCGAGCGTTCTGGTGGCTGTGGACCAGCACTCTGGTCAACCGGCTCGGCGGCTTCGTCGCCACCTTCCTGGCGATGTACCTGACCGTCGAGCGCGGCCACTCGGCGACGTACGCCGGTCTCGTCGCCGCGCTGTACGGGCTGGGCGGGGTGGTCTCCTCCGTCGGGGCGGGGGTGCTGGCCGACCGGCTGGGGCGGCGTCCGACTCTGCTGATCTCGCAGCTCGGTACGGCGTTCTCGGTGGCGCTGCTGGGCTTCATGGAGCAGCCGGTGGCCATCGCGGCGGCCGCCTTCGCCGTCGGTGCCACGAGCAACGCCTCGCGGCCGGCGGTGCAGGCGATGATCGCCGACATCGTGGCGCCCGAGGACAGGATGCGGGCGTTCTCGCTCAACTACTGGGCCATCAACCTCGGTTTCGCCGTCTCGGCCTCCGCCGCCGGGCTGCTCGCCGAGCACGGCTACCTCCTGCTGTTCCTCGGCGAGGCGGCGCTGACGCTGGTGTGCGCGGTGCTCGTCTTCGTCAAGCTGCCGGAGTCCCGGCCGGAGGCGGGGACGGGCGCGGAGGCGGCGGCCGGGGAGGCGGGGACGGGCGCGGAGGCGGCGGCCGGGCCCGCACGGACGGGCGGGAAGGACGGGAGGGGCGCGGCCGGGGTCTCCATGGGGGACGTGCTGCGGGACGGGCCGTTCATGGCCGTGGTGGGTCTGAGCTTCCTGGTGGCCCTGCTGTTCATGCAGACGTACGTGGCGCTGCCGCTGGACATGGCCGCCAAGGGGCTGAGCAGTTCCGACTACGGGCTGGCCATCGCGGCGAACGGCGTGCTGATCGTCGTCCTCCAGATCCCCGTCACCCGCCTCATCGAGCGCCGCGACCCGGCCCGGCTGCTGGTGGCCTCCTCGCTGCTGGTCGGAGGCGGGATGGGGCTGACGGCGTTCGCCGGGTCGACGGTGGCGTACGCGCTGGTCATCTGCGTCTGGACACTCGGCGAGATCGTCAACGCGCCCGTCCAGACGGGGCTGGTGGCGCGGCTGTCCCCGGTGTACGGGCGGGGTCGGTACCAGGGGGTGTACACGCTCTCGTGGTCGCTCGCCGCGCTGGTCGCGCCGCTGGCGGCCGGGTCCGTGATCGACCGCTGGGGGGCGGGGACGCTGTGGGCGGCCTCGGCGGTGGTGGGCGCGGTCGCGGCGGCGGGCTACGTGCTGCTGGTGCGGGCCGCGGCCCGGCGGGACGGCGAGGCGTCGGAGGCGCGGGCCGAGGGCTCCGGGACAGCGGCGGCGGGGGTCAGTTCAGCCGCAGGTCGATGAAGGGGACGGTCTGCCCCGGCAGCACGTAGCGGTCGGTCTCGGTGAATCCGTGCCGGTGCGCGAACCGGAGCCCGTCCGGATTGGACTCCAGGACGACCGTCTCGATCACCTCCGCTCCCAGCTCCCGTGCCTGTGCGAGCCCCCGTTCGCAGAGCGCGGTGCCGTGTCCCCGCCGGCGGTGGCCGGGGAGCACCCGGGCGATCACCGTGGCGGTGCGGTTGCCGTCCGCGGGCGGGCGGACCGTCGTGCAGCCCACGAGGACGTCGCCGAGGTGGGCGACGTCCAGGATGTTGCGTCCGGAGCGTTCGAGCACCTCCTCGGCGGAGAGCGGGGCGGTGGGGATGACGGTGTTGTGGACGTGGCGCCAGGCGGCGAGCATTGCGTCGCCGTCCGCCCGTTCGATGCGCAGATCTGTCATCGCATCAGGGGACCCGGGCGGACGGCCTCGCGTCAAACGGTTCGGCGGCGGGTCAGGCGCGGTTGTCCTCGGGTGCGGTCCTGGCCCGGATCTCCTCCAGTGCCGTGCGGACGGCCGCCGTGGCGCCGGGGGCGAGCAGGACGGAGTAGTGGTTGGCGCCGGGCACGCACCGCACGGTCACGCCGGAGCCGGGTCCCGGGCCGAGGCCGGCCGCGGCGAGGCGGTCCTCGTCGTACAGCCCCCGCGGCTCGTCCAGCATGCCGCGCTCGGCCCACAGCAGGGTCATGGGAACCCCGGCCGAGGCGGCGGTCCGCACCGCCGCGAGGGTCTCCGGGTCGGCCAGGACGTCCGCCCCGTCGGCCCGTACCGCCTCCAGTACGCAACTGCTGCGCAGCTCCGGCGCCCGCCCCACCAGGTCGCGGTCGACGTAGGCCCGGACGTCGTCGTTCCAGTGCGGGCCCAGGGCCGGGTGCTCGCGGAAGAACGCGCGGTACGCCTCCCGGTCGGGGAAGGTCATCGACAGCCGCCGCATCGCCGGGCCGATCACGGCCTCCAGCAGCTCGTCGATGTCCGTTCCCGCGGGGGCGGGGAAGCCCACGCCGCCGTCCACCAGCACCACGCCCGCGATCCGGTCCGGGTGGCGGGCCGCCGTCAGCGCGGCGACGAAGGCCCCCATGGAGTGGCCCACCAGCACCGTCCGCTCCCGGCCCAGGTGGTCCAGGAGGGCGATGACGTCCTCGGTGTGGGCGGCGAGCCCGTACGGCCCCGGGAGCGCGGCGCTGCGCGCCCGGCCGCGCAGGTCGGGGGCGTACAGCGGGACGTCCTCGCCCAGGGCGGCGGCCAGGGGGGCGAAGGAGCGGCCGTTGGCGGTGATGCCGTGCAGGGCGATCACCGGTTCCCCGGCGCCGGGCCACCGCGAGACGGCCAGTTCCCCTCCGCGCACCGGGACGGCCGTCTCCTGGGCGGTCCGTCCGGCCCGTGCGGTCCGTCCGGTCTTTCCAGTCCGTCCGGTCGCCGTCGGGTCCGTCATCGGGTCTCCTCTCCCCTCCGCCAGGTCAGCGAGCGCCGTATCGACGCGATGCCGCCCGGCGCCGCGTACACCGCGATCACGAACAGCGTGCCCAGGATCACCATCGGCTCCGACAGCGGCGCGCGCAGGGCGCCCGGCAGCCCGTGCACCAGGTCCGAACTCGCCAGCACCGCGAGCCGCTGGTCGAGGAAGGTGAACAGCACCCCGCCGACCAGCGGGCCCCAGCGGGTGCCGCTGCCGCCCAGGACGACCATCACCAGCAGGGTGAGGGTGAACTCCGGGGTGCTGGAGCGCGGGGTGGCGCCCGCCGTGACCAGCAGGTGCAGCGCGCCGCCCAGCACGCCGAGGGCGGAGGCCAGGACGAAGACGCCGAGCTTGTGGCGGAACGGGTCGTAGCCGAGGACGGAGACCCGCTGCTCGTTGTCGCGGATGCCCTGCCAGACCCTGCCGACCGGCCGGGCCACGGCCGTCCACACCACGGCGGCCGTCAGGGCGAGGTAGGCCAGGGCCAGCCAGTAGACGTTGGCGGTGTTCTCCACGCCGACCAGCGCGGCGGGCACCCCGTCTGTGTGCAGCGGCAGGCCCTCCTCACCGCCGGTGAGGCCGCCCGGGTTGCGCTGCACCCAGATCGAGCCGGCCTGGGCGAAGGCGAGGGTGACCATGGCGAAGCCGATGCCGCCCAGCGCCAGCCCGCGCAGCGAGACGGCGCCCAGGAGCACGGCGGCGGCGGTGCCGCCGGCCAGGGCCAGCCCGATGGCGGGGAGGAGGCCCAGGCCCAGTTCGGTCATGGCGAGCTGGGTGCCGTACGCGCCGCCGGCGACGTAGAGGGCGTGGCCGAAGGAGAGCAGGCCGGTGCGGCCGAACATCAGGTCGTATCCGAGGGCCAGTCCGCCGAACACCAGGCACAGGGCCAGCAGTTGGAGCGATCCGGGCGAGTTGACCGGGCCGTCGAGCAGTACCGGGATCTCCAGGGCGGAGTACGGCAGCAGGGCCAGGGCGGCCAGCACGGCGGCCGGGGCGAGCAGGCCCCGCCACCGTCGGGCGGGCCGGGCGGCGGGTCCGGTGGGCCCGGCGGATCCGGTGGGTCCGGTGGCGGTGGGCGCGGGTCGCTCGCCGGATGAGGACGGTGCGGTGGCCCGGGCGGCCGGGGAGGCCGGGGAGGCTGTCATGCGACTCCTCCTGCGAGTCGGGGGGCGGGGCGGGCCAGGACGACGGCCGCGAGCAGTACGACGACGGCGAAGTCGCCGTAGCCGTCGACGTAGTAGTTGGCGTACTGCTGCACCAGGCCGACGGCGAGCGCGGAGAGCGCCACGCCGGGGATGGAGCCCATGCCGCCGATGACCACCACGACGAAGGCGAACACCAGCAGCGAGGTGCCCTGGTGGGGGGAGAGCGAGCCGAAGTAGAGCCCGCCGAGGACGCCCGCCAGCCCGGCGAGGGCGCCGCCGATGGCGAAGACGAGGGTGAAGGCGCGGGTGACGTCGATGCCCAGGGCGGTGACCATCGCCCGGTCCTCCACACCCGCCCGCACGATCAGCCCGTAGCGGGTGCGGGAGAGGAAGAGGGTGACGGCCGCCAGCACCGCGAGGGCCACCGCGATCAGCACGAAGCGGCTGACCGGCACCTGTGCGCCCAGCACCGAGACGGTGCCCGAGAGCGCGTCGGGGACGGGGAAGGGGCGGGAGTCCGCGCCCCAGACGGCCTGGACGAGCGCTGGGACGGCCAGCGAGAGGCCGACGGTGACCAGGATCTGCTCGCGGGGGCGCCCGTAGAGGCGGCGGATGAGGACGAGTTCGACGACGATCGCCAGCAGTGCGCCGGTGGCGGTGCCGACCAGCGCGGCCAGCGCCAGCCCGCCGGTGCCGCCGACGGTCTCGGCGGTGCGCCAGGCCGCGTACGCCGAGACGGTGAGGAAGGCGCCGTGGGCGAAGTTGAGGACGTCCATCAGGCCGAAGATCAGGGCGAGGCCGGAGGCGATGAGGAAGTACAGGGCGCCCAGGCCCAGTCCGGTGAGGGTGAGCAGGACCAGCGTGCTCATGGGGTGGTCTCCTTGGTCGCGTGCTCGCGCTGTCCCTGCTCCCCGGACTGCTCCCCGGACTGTTCCCCGGGTCGCCCTCCGGCCTGCCCGGCCCGCTCGTGGCGGCCGACGCCGAGCAGGCTCGTGGTCAGCTCGCGGTCGGCCAGGAGGGCGGCCGCGTCGCCGGTGTGGACGGTGCGGCCCGCGTCCAGCACCACGGCGTCGCGCGCCAGGCGGCGTACGACGGCCAGGTTCTGTTCGACGAGCAGCACGGGGACGCGTTCGGCGGCGCGCTGGAGGACCTCGGCGACCTCGGTGACGACGCGGGGCGCGAGCCCCTTGGTCGGCTCGTCGACGATGACCAGGCGGTTGTCGTTGAGCAGGGCGCGGGCGAGGGCGACCATCTGCTGCTGGCCGCCGGAGAGGGTGCCGGCGCGCTGTCCGCGCCGGGCCTTCAGCTCGGGGAAGAGGTCGTGGACCAGGTCGTAGTGGTGTGGGCCGGAGCCGCGTTCGGCGAGGGCGAGGTTCTCGGCGACGGTGAGGGAGCCGAACACCCCGCGGTCCTCGGGCACGTAGCCGACGCCGCGCCGCACCACGGTGTGGGTGCGGTGGCCGGTGACGTCCTCGCCGTCCAGGCGGACGGTGCCGCCGGTGACCTCGCCGCCCTCGGGCAGCAGGCCCAGTACGGCGCGGACGGTGGTGGTCTTGCCGACGCCGTTGCGGCCCAGCAGGGCGGTGGTGCCGGTGGGGGCGACGTCGAAGCCGACGCCCTGGAGGATGCTGGACTGGCCGATGCGCACCCGCAGGTCGCGCACGGACAGGACGGGGGGCGGTCCGGGATCCGTTCCGGAGCCCGCTTCGGGGTTCGTGCTCACAGTTCCTCCCCCACGTACGCCTCCTGGACGGTCGGGTCGGCCATCACGGCGTCGGGTGTGCCGATGGCCAGCAGGGTGCCGTGGTGCATCACGGCCACCCGGTCGGCGAGGCCGAGCAGGATGTCCATGTGGTGCTCGACCATCAGCACGGTTCGGCCCTCGGCGCGGTGGAGGGCGCGGATGACGTCGGTCAGCTCCCCGACCTCCTCGGCGGCGACGCCCGCCATGGGCTCGTCCAGGAGCATCAGACGGGGCCCGCCGGGCGAGGAGCCTCCCTGGGCGAGGGTGGGGGCGAGCAGCACGGCGAGCTCCAGTTTGCGCTTGTCGCCGTGGGACAGGCCCCCGGCGAGGTCGTCGGCGCGGCGGGCCAGCCGTACGCGCTCCAGTACGGCCCGCACGCCCTCCCCGTCCTCCGCGACCCGCTTCGCGCCGGCCGCGCGGGCGGCCAGGGCGACGTGCTCGGCGACGGTCATGGTCGGGAAGACGGAGGAGGACTGGAAGGTGCGGCCCAGCCCGCGGCGGGCGCGGCGGTGGGGCGGCAGGCCGGTGATGTCGGCGCCGTCCAGGCGGACGGTGCCGCCGGTGGGGCGGGTGATACCGGAGACGAGGTTGAACAGGGAGGTCTTGCCGGCGCCGTTGGGTCCGATGACGGCGACGAACTCGCCCTCCTCCACGGCCAGTTCGATCCCGTCGACGATGGTCGCCGCACCGACGGACCAGCTCAGCCCGCTCAGTTCGAGGACAGGTGGCACAGCCGTCAGCCGATCTTCTTCTCGGCGGGGGCGACCTCCCGGGCGTCGAGGGTCTGGACGACCTTCGGCGCATCGCCGTCGAACTCCGCCTGGAACATGGGCTGGAGCAGCGCGTGGTCGCCCGCGCGGACGGTGTTCTCGCCCTTGATGCCCGCGAAGGTGTGGCCCTCCAGTGCCTTGACCATGGCGTCGGTGTCGCCGTCGGCGCCGGCCTCGCGGACGGCCTGGGCGACCATCTGGGCGGCGTTGAATCCGTCGGGGGTGAACAGGTCGGTCTTCCAGCCCTTCTTCCCGAAGTACTCCTCGACGGCCTTCGCCTCGGGGCTGTCGGTGGCGCCGGGCACGTAGTGGGCCAGGAGGGTGACCTTGTCGCGGGCCCTGCCGAAGACGGGGTAGCTGGCGCGGCTGTCGAGTCCGGTGACGACGGTGGCGGCGTCGAGCACGCCCTGCTGGTCGAGGGTGGTCCACATCGACTGGGCGGTGTCGCCGGCCCAGGCGACGAAGACCATGTCGGGCTCGGCGGCCTTGACCTTGGTGGCGGTCGGGGTGAGGTCGGTGGCGCTGGGCGGGGCGAGGACGGAGTCCACGGTGGTGCCGCCGGTGCCGAGCACGCTCTCCACGGCGGCGACGTTGGCCTGGCCGAAGGCGTTGTCCTGGGCGAGGACGACGACCTTCCTCCCCTTGCCGCTCCTGCCGTCCTCGCCCGCCTTGCCGCCCTCCTGGGCCTCGAGGATCCGCTGGGCGGTGGCCACGTCCTGGAAGGTCTGGCGCCCGGAGCGGAAGGTGTACTTGTTGGCGCCGGTGAGGGCGTCGGTGGCGGCGGGGCCGGAGATGTAGAGGACCTTGTTCTGGGCGGCGACCGGCGCGATCTGGGTGGCCACGCCGGAGGCGGCCGTGCCGGCGATGATCCGCACGCCCTGGCCGGCGCTCTTCTTGGCCAGCGAGACGCCCTTGGCGGGGTCACCGCCGTCGTCGTACTTGGTGACCTTGATCTCGACGCCGTCGATCTTCCCGGTGCCGTCGGTGGCGTGGTCGAGTCCGGCCTCGAAGCCCCTCAGGTACTGCTCGCCGTAGGAGGCCAGCGGGCCGCTGGTGGAGGTGATCAGGGCGACCTCGACCGCCTCCGCTCCCCCGCCGCCGGAGGCGGTGGTGCCGGGGCTGGAGCAGGAGGTGGCGAGTGCGGCTGCCACGGCTGCCGCGGCGAGGGAGGTGATGGCGGGTCTGCGCATGGCGGGAGGGCTCCTCGGCGGGTCTGTACGGGCCACCGGCGGGTGGCCGGCTCACGGTGGTGATGCCTGGCAGCGTCGCCTCACCCGTGTGCACCGGCAATGTCCGCGCCGTACACAGGAACACCCCGGCGCATGGGCTTCCGCCACATGGGCGCCGGGGCGTCCCGATCCCGCGGTGCGGTCCGCGGCGTGCTTCCGCGCTGCGATTCCGTGTCGCGATTCCGTGCTGCGATTCCGCCGTGCGGTCCTACGGCCTGGTTCCGCCGTGCGGTCCCGCGGCGTGCCCGCCGGCCGTCCCGTCCCCCGCCCGTCCGCTCACTCGTCGCGCAGCAGGTGCGCGAACGCCTCCAGGTTGCGCGTGGACTCGCCGCGGGAGGTCCGCCAGGCGTACTCCTTGCGGATGGAGGTGGCGAAGCCCATCTCCAGCAGGGTGTTGAACGCCCCGTCGGCGTTCTCCACGACCACGCCGAGCAGCCGGTCCACCTCCTCGGGGGTGACGGCCGGCAGCGGCAGCTTCCCCACGAGGTAGACGTCGCCGAGGCTGTCGATGGCGTAACCCAGTCCGTACAGGCGGGTGTTGCGCTCCAGCAGCCAGCGGTGGACCTCGGCGTGGTTCTCGTCCGGGCGGCGGACGACGAAGGCGTTGACGGACAGGGAGTGCCTGCCGACGATCAGGGAGCAGGTCGTGGAGAGCTTGCGGGTGCCCGGCAGTGTGACGACGTAGTTGCCCTCGGACGGGCTCTCCCACTTCAGCTCGGCTTCCCGCAGCGCCTGCTCGATCGCGGCCCTGGCCTTCGCGGTCGCCTCGCCGCCGTTGCCGCCGCCGCTGTTGTCGCGCTTGTCACCCATGTGCCGATCGTAGGTGACGGCGGCGTCCGGCCATCGCCTCGGCGTACACCTCGGCGGTGGTGGCGGCGGCGGTGTCCCAGCCGAAGCCGCTCGCGTGGCGGGCCGCGGCCTCGCCCATGCGGGACGCCAGCTCCCGGTCGTCGATCAGCCGCCGCAGCGCCCGCGCGTAGCCGGCCGGTTCGTGGCCGTCGACGAGGAGGCCGCTGACCCCGTCGCGGACGGCCACCGGCAGCCCGCCGACGGACGCGGCGACCACGGGCGTGCCGCACGCCTGCGCCTCGACGGCGACCAGGCCGAAGGACTCGCTGTACGAGGGCATCACCAGCACGCTCGCCGCGCGGTACCAGTCGGCCAGGAGCTCCTGGCCGACCGGCGGGCGGAAGCGCACCACGTCGGTGATGCCCAGGCGGGCGGCGAGTTTCTGGAGCTGCTCGGGCTTGGCCAGCCCGCTGCCGCTGGGTCCGCCGACGACGGGGACGACGAGGCGTTCGCGCAGCGAGGGGTCCTCGTCCAGCAGCAGGCGGGTGGCGCGCAGCAGGACGTCGGGGGCCTTGAGGGGCTGTATCCGCCCGGCGAACAGGGGGATGAAGGCGTCCTGCGGCAGGCCCAGGCGGGCGCGGGCGGCGGCACGGCCGTCGGCGGGGCGGAAGCGGTCGAGGTTGACGCCGGGGTGGACGACGGCCGTGCGGGCGGGGTCGGCGCCGTAGTGGTGGACGAGTTCGCCCGCCTCCTCGGCGGTGTTGGCGATGAGCCGGTCGGCGGCCCGTACGATCTGCGTCTCGCCGATGACGCGGGCGGGGGGCTCGGGGGTGTCGCCCTCCGCGAGGGCGGCGTTCTTGACCTTGGCCATGGTGTGCATGGCGTGCACCAGGGGGACGCCCCAGCGCTCGGCGGCGAGCCAGCCGACGTGGCCGGAGAGCCAGTAGTGGGAGTGGACCAGGTCGTAGTGGCCGGGCCGGTGGCGGGCCCAGGCGCGCATCACGCCGTGGGTGAAGGCGCACAGCTGGGCGGGCAGGTCCTCCTTGGCGAGCCCCTCGTAGGGACCGGCGTCCACGTGCCGCACCAGTACGCCGGGGGCGAGCTCGACGGCGGGCGGGAGCCCGCCGGTGGTGGCGCGGGTGAAGACCTCGACCTCGGTGCCCTGGGCGGCGAGCTGCCGGGCCAGCTCGACGATGTAGACGTTCATGCCGCCGGCGTCGCCGGTGCCGGGCTGGTGCAGTGGCGAGGTGTGGACGCTGAGCATGGCCACGCGGCGGGGCCGTCGCGTGAACCGGTGCAGCCGCCGACCGAGCCTGGTGTGGTGCGGGCTCACCTGCGCTGCCTCCTCGGGGACGGGACGCCGAGCGGCGGTCCGCTCTCTCGGGGCGTCAACGCCTCAACACCGGCCGGGGCAGTTCCCTTCCCACGCCCGTCCGTTTTGCCAAACCTTGACACGAAGGCGCGGTACGGGCACCGGCGGGTCACCCGCGCGGACGGACGGGGAGCGGGCGGGAGCGGCCGGACGGGGCCGCGGCGGGAGACCGTAGGGTTGCCGGCATGGGCAGGCGTGGGGCGGAGCGGCCCGTGGGGACCGTCACGCGGGGAACGACGAATCCGAACCGGCTGCGGCGCATGGACCGCTGGATCGCCGCCGTCCACGGGTCCGCGCTGCGCCGCACCGCCGATCCGTACGGCCCCGTCGCCGTGGACCTGGGGTACGGCGCCGCGCCCTGGACGGCCGTCGAGCTGCTGGAGCGGCTGCGGGCGGTGTGCCCGGACGTGAGCGTCACCGGCATCGAGATCGATCCGGCGCGGGTCGAGGCGGCCCGCCCCTACGAGCGTCCCGGCCTGGTCTTCGCCCGCGGCGGTTTCGAGGTGCCGCTGCCGGGCGGGCGGCGGCCCATGCTGATCCGGGCCGCGAACGTGCTGCGCCAGTACGACGAGCGGGAGGTCGTCCCCGTCTGGGACCGGCTGCGCGCCCGTCTGGCGCCCGGCGGGCTGCTGGTGGAGGGGACGTGCGACGAGATCGGACGGCGGCACGTGTGGGTGGCGATCGGCCCCGAGGGGCCGCGCACGGTGACGTTCGCGGCCCGGCTCGGCTCCCTGGACACCCCCTCCGACCTGGCCGAACGGCTGCCCAAGGCACTCATCCACCGCAATGTGCCGGGTGAGCCGGTGCACGCCTTCCTGCTCGACATGGACCGGGCCTGGGCGGCGGCCTCCCCGTACGCCGCGCTGGGCGCGCGGCAGCGCTGGATGCGTTCGGTGAAGGAGGTCGCCGCCGACTGGCCGGTCGTTGACGGGCCGCACCGCTGGCGCCAGGGCGAGGTCACCGTGCGGTGGGAGGCCCTGGCGCCGGGCGGCGGCGGTGAGGGGACGTGAGGGCGCGGAACCCTCGGAGTCAGCTCGTCAGCTCCTTCTTGCCGGAGCCGCCGCTGATCTGGATCTTGCGCGGCTTGGCCTGCTCGGCCACCGGGATGCGCAGCGTCAGGACACCGGCGTCGTACGAGGCGTCGATCCGGTCGGTGTCGAGGGTGTCGCCGAGGAAGAGCTGCCGGCTGAACTTGCCGGTGGGCCGCTCGGCGGCGATCCGCTCGGCGTCCTCCGGTCCGAGCCACCGGCGCTCGGCGTGGACGGTCAGGACGTTGCGCTCGACGTCGAGGTCGATGCTCTCCGGGTCGACACCGGGGAGGTCGAAGTGGACCACCACGTCGTCACCGGAGCGGTAGGCGTCCATCGGCATTCCGACCGGGCGGGCCGTGGTGCCCAGGAGCTGCTCGGTGAGGCGGTCGAGCTCGCGGAACGGGTCGGTGCGCATCAGCATCACGGGTCATCTCCTTCCCTGGCACTCCATCCTGCGGTGCCCTTCACTTCCTATATAACTCCAGGAAGGAAAATTGACAAGCCCACACTCAACTACGGTGGAAACAGCAGGTCACGAGCGTGCGCCGGAGCCCTGCCGGGAATGGAGAGCCCGCTCGGCTAGACGGCCGCCGCGGCCGGGCGGGGGGTGCGGAACCGCGTCCGCAGATAGGCGTCGAACACCCGGCCGCCCAGCAGGCGCCGGGTGTGCACCAGGGCCCTGGCGGCGGGGGTGACCACGTAGCGGGTGCGCGGCCGGGCGGCGGTGGCGGCGCGCTCGACGACCCGGGCGACGGCCTCGGGCGGGGCGGACAGCAGCTTCGAACCGTAGGCCGCGGACATCTGGCGGTCGGTGGCGGCGTTCAGCGCGGCGTAGGGCCCGGCGGCGCCCCCCGACCCGGCCAGGGAGCGGGCCGCGGTGTCGCCGAAGCCGGTGCGGATCAGGCCCGGCTCGATCAGGCTGACCCCGATCCCGAACGGCGCGGCCTCGAAGCGCAGCGCGTCGGTGAGCGCCTCCACCGCGTACTTGCTGGCGTGGTAGTAGCCGCCGGCGGGGAAGACCAGCCTGCCGCCCATGGATCCGATGTTGACGATGCGGCCGCGCCCGGCCGCGCGCATGCCGGGCAGCACCAGTTGCGTCATCCGCGCCAGCCCGAACACGTTGGTCTCGAACTGCCGGCGCACCCTGTCCAGGTCGGCCTCCTCGACGGTGCCGTACTCGCCGTACCCGGCGTTGTTGACCAGGATCCCGACCGAGCCGTGCTCGGCCTCGACCGCCGCGACGGCCGCGGCCATGGACTCCTCGCCGGTGACGTCCAGGGGCAGGAGGCGGGCCCCCGCGCCGGCCAGGCCGGCGACGGCCCCGGGGCGGCGGGCGGTGGCGTAGACGGTCAGCTCCGGGCGGCGGGCCAGGCGCAGGGCCGCGGCCCTGCCTATGCCCGAGGACGCTCCGGTGATCAGCACGGCGGTGGTCATGAGTGCTCCTTCGGGGCGGTGGGGGAACGGTCGAGACCCGCGGCGAACAGCTCCACACCGCGGCGCAGCCGCCGGGCCGGGGCGTCGGGGTCGGACAGGTCCGCCTCCAGGCCGCGGGTGAAGGCCAGGAGGAGTTCGGCGAGTTCGGCGGCGTCCGCGTCCGGACGCTCGGCGGTGACGACGGAGGCGAGCAGCTCGCGCATGGCGGCGTCGTAGGCGGCGATCGGCTCCGCCGACAGGCGGGCGTCGACGCTCAGCAGCTCGACCGCGTGCGCGGGGCTGTCGGCCCACACCTTCGCGAGCATCCCGAGCTTCGCCTCCAGGACGCCGGTCAGCCTCGCCGTGAGCCCGCCCGGGGCCCCGGCGGCGGCGCGCGCCCCGGCCAGGGAGGTGTCGAGCAGGCGCGCGACCAGACGCCGGAACGCGTCCTCCTTGTTGCGCACGTGCTGGTAGAGGACGGGGCGCGACATGCCCGCCTCCCGCGCGATGTCCTCCATCGTCGTGCGCCTCACCCCGTGGCGGGTGAAGCACGCGTACGCGGCGTCCAGGATCCGTTCGATCCGCTCGTCATCCGACATGCAGACAATCTTTGCACAGAATGTCTGAACGTCAAGCGGAGTCCTCGCCACGGAGCGCGTCGACGGCGGTGAGCACGGCCGTGCGGTCGGCCTCCTCGCCGGTGACGCCGTACCACCACACGCCCAGCGGCGACCGGCCCGTGTCGTTGAGGGAGACGACCGCGGCACGGCGGGCGGGATCCACGGCGACGAGCTGGCCGCCGGAGCCGTCGGCCCAGACCAGGCCGCGCTCGGAGTCGGTCCACCACAGCAGGCCGTAGCCGTCGTAGACGTCGCTGTGGCCGACGGGGGAATGCCGCGCCAGCGTCCGCTCCACCCACTCCCGCGGAACGACCTGCCGCCCCTGCCAGCGACCGCCGTCGGCATAGAGGGCGGCGAAACGGGCCAGGTCCCCGGCGCTCATGTAGAAGCGGTACATGCGCAGCTCGGTGTCGTCCGAGGACTGGTAGACGACGTTGCCGGGGCCGAAGTCGCGCATGCCGGTGGGCTCGGCGATCCACTCGGTGAAGGCCTCGCCGAGGGTGAGGCCGGTGCGCCGCTCGAAGATCACGCCCAGGGCGTTGAAGTCCCAGTTGTTGTAGTAGAAGAACGTGCCGGGGCGGTGGCTGCCACGGGCCGGGCGGCGCTCCTTCATCCCGCCCGACTCGCCGATCGAGGGCAGGTAGACGCCGGAGCGGGCCCGGAGCAGGTCCCAGACGGTGGCGCTCTTCTCGGTGGCGGTCAGCGGGGTGCCCGGCTCGTCGACACCCAGCTCGCCCAAGGTGGCGTCCAGGTCGATCAGCCCGCGTTCGGCGGCTATTCCGTACAGGGCGCCGACCAGGCTCTTGCGCACGGAGGCCACGTTGTAGAGCTCCCGGACGGCTCCGGTGGCATGGACCTGTCTGCCGTCGCGGACCGCCACCAGGGCCTCCGCCCCGGAGGCCCGCACCGCCGCGTCGATGTCCCCGCGCGCCGACGAGGGCAGCGGCGCGGCCGGCATCGCCCGGCCCCCCGTGCCGGGGGCCTCGGCGAAGGGCCGGCTCAGCCACCAGCCCGCCGTACCGGCGAGCACCGCGAGCACCGCCACCACCACCACTGCCACACGCCGGATTCCACTCATGACCCCACTCCAGTGAATCGAATTCTCTTCAGAGAACGCCGTTCTCCAAAGAGTACGATAGCCCGGGACATGCAGGGCACCACGACCGGGAGTCGGCGTTCATGAGCAGGGCATCATCGGGCGGTCCGGGCGGGCACCGGGCACGCACGCGGGAACGCACCCGTACGGAACTGCGCGCGGTCGCCCGCCGACTGCTGGCGGAGCACGGGCCGGAGGCGGTGACGCTGCGCGCGATCGGCAAGGAGCTGGGCCTGGTCCCCTCGGGCGTCTACCGGTACTACCCGTCGCGCGAGGAACTCCTGAGCGCCGTGGCCGGGGACCTGTACGCCGATCTGCTGGCCCGGCTGACCGAGGCGGCCGGGCCGCTGCCTCCGGGCCCGCGCGCCCTGCGCGCACTGGCCGCCGCCTACCGGGAGTG
>NZ_JBKJFM010000269.1:0-3809 GCF_046614825.1 Streptomyces nanhaiensis | reverse complement strand
GTGTGACCACAGCCGTATCCGCATCGTCCCCCGGCGCCGCGCGGCCCGCACCGGGCCCGGCCGCCGACGAGGGCCTGGCCCGGCGCCTGCGGGCGCTGGCCTGCACCGCGCCCCTGCACGACCTGGACGCGCGCAAGGCCAACCTGGCCGGGGAGTACGGCACGTACTCGATGGCGGAGGTGGCGCTGGCCGCCATCGACCTGGTCACCCTGCACATGGACTTCGACACCGGCGCCGACCACGAGGAGATAGTGGCCCGGCTGCTGCCGCGGGTCGCGGCCCAGGCGCCGCGGCGGCCCGCCGCCGAGCACGAGCGGGTCGCCCGCTGGGTCCTGGAGAACCTGATCAACGTCGGCAGCGTCGACCGGGGGTTCCGCGCCGTCTACGGCACCTTCGGCCCCGACGGCGAGTACGTGCGGCGCGACTACGACTTCAAGCTGATCGAGGAGGTGCCGGGGCCGGGCGGAGGCGTGTACCTGCGCACCACCGACGAGGCGGTCAACGTACTGGTCGGCGCCCTCGACACCGATGTCACCAGCGCGCAGATCGCCGCCGAGGTCAAGCTGGAGGTGCTGGTCAGCCGGGGCCGCCTGGCCGACGCCCAGCTCGCCGCCGAGCAGGCCCGCTACCGCACCGTGCAGTACGCCGAGACGCTGCGCCGCACCCTGGAGGCCACCCGGCGCAACGTCCGCGCGGTCGACTGGCTCAACGCCGTCCCCGACATGATCGCCGAGGCGCTCGACCACGTCGCCGACCGCTACCGCCACGAGAACGCGATCCTCACCAACATCCGCAGGGCGCGGGACGAGGCCCCCGCCGACAAGAACCCCGGCCACAAGCTGCGCGCCGCCGAACTGGTCGACATCGTCAAGGACTGCATCCGGCGCCACACCCAGCTCCAGTCCCGGCTGCTGGAGGCCGGACCGCTCTTCCGCGCCGAGCAGGACCGGCAGGCGTTCGCCCCGCCCGCCGCCGGCGCCGGCCTCGACCTGTACGGTCAGCTGCTCGCCCCCCTGCTGCCGCTGCCGGTGGAGCGGGCCACCAAGGTCACCGACGCCTTCTTCGCCCGCGGCACCGGGCTGCGCACCCCGGCGGCCGTACGGCTGGGGGACCTGACCGAGATGCTGCTCACCCCGCCCGCGCCCCGCGAGCACCTGGGCGCCGAGATGCCCGAGCCGGATCTGGTCGCCACCCCCGACGACAGCCGGTTCAGCGAGGAGCAGATGGAGGCCGCCCGGGAGCTGCTGGAACTGCCCGCCGACGCCCCGCGCCGGCTGTCGGGCCTGCTGGCCGAGGCCCGCCGCCGCGACCCGGAGCTGCCCTACCTGGTGGCCCTGCTGGCGGTGCACGCCGCCAGCCCCCCGGTCGGCACCGCCTACCGGCAGGGCGAACGGCGCCTGCTGTTCGCCGTGGACGACGGCACGGAACTGGACGACCCGGAGTTCGGCGGCGCCGACCTCGTGGTGGGGACGGCCCTGCTGGATGCCGCGGGCATGGCGGCGGACCGCACGGAGGTGGCATCTTGAACGAGTACGGTCCGTACGCCGGTCACGGCGTCCACGACGAGCAGGAGGGACCGGGCGGACACGGCGGGTCCGGCACGGAGCCCGGCGAGCGGTCCGGCGTCCCCGCCGGGTCCGGCAGGGTCCCTCTCTCCCCGCCGGACGCCGCCGACGCCGCCCGGCTGGTCTCCTTCGGCCTCCAGCCCAAGCTGCTGCCCGCCCGCGACGCCGAGTACGCGGAACTGCTGCGCCGCTACCGGGAGGAGCCCGCCTTCGCCCGGCTCGCCGACGCCGTCGCCACCGGCCTCGGGCTGGTCGTGCTGGAGGTCTCCCCGCGCGCGGGCATGGCCGTCACCGCCGCCGAGGACTCCGTCTTCGCCGTGCGCATGGGCGACTACGCCCGCCGCGCCACCTCCGACTCCACCGACCGCTTCCTGCACGGCCTGGCCCATCTGGCCATCGCCGCCCTGGCCTTCCCCCGCCCCGAGGACCTCGCCGACGACGGCTACGTCGGCAGGATCTCCGTCAACGGCGTGGACGCCTTCGTCCGCCAGGCCTGCCGGAGACTGGAGGAGCGCGCCGAGCGGGAGGGCGAGAACACCGACCCGGCCAGCGACGCGCCCGGCCTGGAGGCCGCCTGGCGGGTGTACACCCGGCGCAGCGCCACCGGGGCCACCAAGGACTCCCGCCGGCTGGCCGGCTCCACCACCGGGATCGTCGCCAAGGCCGCCGCCTTCCTCGCCGACTCCGGCTTCCTCCAGCGCACCGGCGACGACGCCGGGGGCACCTACCGCACCACCGCCCGCTACCAGCTCCAGGTGCGCGACATGGCGGGCAGCGCCGCCATGACCGAGCTGCTGGAGCTGGGCGTCGTGCCCGTCGGCGACGGCAGCGCCACCCTGCTGCCGCCCCCCGACCCCGACGCCCTCGAACCGGCCGCCGACGCCGGACTGCCCTTCCACAGCTGAACCCCCGTCCCCAGCGACGCCAGAGCAACGAGAGCCCCGCCGCCATGTACGAGCTGTCCCGGATCCGCCTCTACTCCATCGGGCCCGCCGGTGCGCGCTACGCCGACACCGTGCTGGACCTGCGCGGGGTCGGCGAGCCGGTGCCCAGCCCCGCCCCCGCCCAGGCGGACTTCTTCGAGGACGAGCCGATCGGCCCGCCGCGCCGCCCCGCGCCCGCCGGCGTGCTCTTCCTGGAGAACGGCGGCGGCAAGTCCGTCCTGCTCAAGCTGATCTTCTCGGTGATGCTGCCCGGCCACCGCAACACCCTCGGCGGCGCCAGCTCCGGCGTGCTGCGCAAGTTCCTGCTGGCCGACGACTGCGGGCACGTCGCCCTGGAGTGGCAGCACACCCTCACCGGGGAGACCGTCGTCGTCGGCAAGGTCAGCGAGTGGCGCGGGCGCCAGGTCTCCAGCGACCCGCGCAAGTTCGCCGAGGCCTGGTACAGCTTCCGGCCCGGCCCGGGCATGAACCTGGATTCCCTGCCGGTGGCCGAGTCCACCGCGCTGCGGCCCGTCGCCGAGGGTGCCTCCGCCGCCCGCGGCCGGCGCCGCACCATGAAGGGCTTCCGCGACGTCCTGGTGGAGACGGGCAGGACCTACCCGAACCTCGACGTGGTCTGGGAGGAGGTCCACGAACGCTGGAACGAGCACCTGGGCCACCTCGGCCTCGACCCCGAACTCTTCCGCTACCAGCGGGAGATGAACGCCGACGAGGGAGAGGCCGCCGGCCTGTTCGCCGTCAAGGACGACTCCGACTTCACCGATCTGCTGCTGCGCGCGGTCACCGACACCCGCGACACCGACGGGCTGGCCGACCTGGTGCACGGCTTCGCCCACAAGCTCGGCCGCCGCGCCGAACTCACCGCCGAGAAGGACTTCACCGCCGGGTCGCTGGACCTGCTGCGCCGCATCGACGAGGCCGCCCGCCACCGCGAGCAGGCCCGCGCCGTCCACGCCGGAGCCGAGCAGCGCACCCGCACCCTGGCCCGGCGGCTGTCCGCCCGCGGCACCGAGGAGCGCGGACGCGCCGCCGAACTCGCCGAGCGGGCCGACCACGCCGCCGGGTCGGCCGCCGAGGCCGAACGCGAACGTGGGCGCGCCGCGCTCATCGCCGCCGAACTCGCCTACCGCCACGCCTGTCTGGCGCTGGCCGCCGGTGAGAGGAGCGCCGCCTCCCAGCGCCGGGAGCTGAGCGAGGCCCGCACCCTGCACGCCGCCTGGCAGGCGGCCGAGACGGTGCTGGCGCACCGGGCCGCGGCCGACCGCGCCGCCCGGGTCGCCGCGGCCATCCGGGAGGCCGA
>NZ_JBKJFM010000268.1:0-3831 GCF_046614825.1 Streptomyces nanhaiensis | reverse complement strand
ACCGGCAACCGCGCGGGGACGGGGGGCGGCTGGGCCACCCCGTACAGCGCCGGCGGAGCGCGGGGGCTCGTCGCGGCGGGCGGCGGGCTGCTGATGCGGCGCCGCCGCCGTGCGGCCGGCGCGGCCGACGCCTGATCCGGCCACCGCCGCCCCGGCCCCGTGCCGGGGCGGCGGTACGAGCGGCGGCGGGACCCCCGGGCGGGGGCGCCCGCCGCCGCTCCGCGCGTCAGCGCACCCCGAGGCCGGCCAGCGTCCGCACCAGGCGGTCGGTCGTCGCCCGGTCCCGCACCGCCAGCCGCAGCCACCGTGCGTCCAGACCGGGGAAGGTGTCCCCGCGGCGTACCGCGATGCCCTCCGCGCGCAGCCGCTCCCGCAGCCCGGCCGCGTCGGCGTGCCGAACCAGGACGAAGGGCGCCCGCGGCTCCGCCGTCGCCTGCCCCAGCTCGCCGAACTCCGCGAGCCGGCCCAGCAGATGGGCCCGATCGGCGGCGGTCCGCTCCGCCGCCCGCCCGGCCTCGGCCAGCGCGGCGGGCTCGCAGCACGCCTCGGCCGCGGCGAGCGCGGGGGAGGAGACCGGCCACAGCGGCTGGTGCCGCTCCAGCGCGGCGACGGTCTCCGGGTCGGAGAGCACGTAGCCGATGCGCAGCCCCGCCAGCCCCCAGGTCTTGGTGAGGCTGCGCAGCACCACGGTGCGGCCCGGAAGCTCCGTCACCAGCCCCGCCAGGGACTCGCGCTCGCCCGGCACCGCGTCGATGAACGCCTCGTCCACCACCAGCGTCCGGCCCGGCCGCGCCAGCGCCGCCAGGGCGGAGGCCGGGTGCAGCACCGACGTCGGGTTGGTCGGGTTGCCGACGACCACCGCGGCGGCCGAGGCCGGAACGCGGGCGGGGTCGAGGCGGAAGCCGTCCCGCTCCTCGAGGACGACGCGCTCCACCCGGTGGCCCGCGTCCAGCAGCGCGGCCTCCGGCTCGGTGAACTGCGGGTGCACCACCACCGGTCCGCCGTCGCGCCAGGCGTCCGACCCGGGCGGGGGCAGGAACCGGGCGAGCAGGACGAACGCCTCCGCCGCGCCCGCCGTCAGCAGCACGCACTCCTGCGGCAGCCCGTGCCGGGCCGCCACCGCCCGCCGGGCCGCCCGCCCGTCGGGGTAGGCGGCCAGCGAGCCGAGCGAGGCGGCCACCCGCTCCCTCAGCCACGCGGGGGGCGTGCCGGCGCGGACGTTGACCGCGAGGTCCACCAGGTCCGCGCCCGCGTCCCGCACCTCCGCGTCGCCGTGGTGGCGCAGGTCGTGCGCGGCGCCCGGGGGCCGAGGGGGGACCAGGGGTTCAGCGGGCGTGCGCATGGCCGTCATCGTGGTGATGGTGGTGCCCGTGCCCGTGCCCGTGTCCGTCGTCGTCCGGGTGGTGGTGGGGCCGCTGGGGCATGCCCACCTTCTCCTCGAAGCCGGGCAGCGCGATGCGGTAGACGCACGAGTCGCAGTTCATCCGCAGATCGCCCTCGACGGCCTCCGCGTAGCGCTCCCAGACCAGCTCCGCCAACTCGTCGGTGGGGCCGATGACATCGGCGGAGAGCACCTCGGTCTCCGGGTGCGCCGCGGCCCAGCCCTCGGTCTGCGCCCGGACCCGGTCCGGCAGGATGCCGGTGAACAGGAAGTAGGGCAGCACCACGATCCGGCGGGCGCCCAGCATCCGGCAGCGGTCCAGGCCGGAGGGGACGTCGGGGGCGGCGAGCGAGACGAACGCCGTCTCCACGCCCGCGTAGCCGCGCCCCTCCCACAGCAGCCGGGCCGCCTTGTGCACCTCGGCGTTGGCGTCCGGGTCGGTGGAGCCGCGGCCCACCAGCAGCACCGTGGTGCCGGCGCGGCTGCTCGCGCCGCCCTCGTCGCCCGCCGAGCGCAGCGCCTCGTCCACCCGGCGCTCCAGCACGTTCAGCAGCGAGGGGTGGGGGCCGAGCGGGCGGCCGTACGCGTAGGTGGTGCCCGGGTGGCGCCGCTCCTCGCGGGCCAGGGCGGCCGGGATGTCGCCCTTGGCGTGCCCGGCCGAGACCAGCATCAGCGGGACGGCGGCGAAGTTCCGCACGCCCCGCCCGGTCAGTTCGGCGACGGCGTCGGCGAGCGGGGGCGGGGACAGTTCGATGAAACCCCCCGCGACGGGGAGGCCGGGCCGCCGCTCGCCGAGGTCGCGCACGAAGGAGCGGAACGCCTCGGCGCCGGCGTCGTCACGGGTGCCGTGGCCGACGAGGAGGAGGGCGGGTGGACTGGTCACTGGGTCTTCTCCTTGGCGGTACCGGGGGCGGTACGGGGGACGGTGCTGTCGGGGCGTGCGGCGGTGGCCGGGGTGTACAGAAGGGCGTTGAGGGCTGCCGCGGCCACCGCGCTGCCGCCCTTCTCCGAGACGTTGCTGACGGCCGGCAGGCCGCTGGCGCGCAGCGCCGCCTTGCTCTCGGCCGCGCCGACGAAGCCGACGGGCAGACCGATGACCAGGGCGGGGTCCACGTCCAGGGCGAGCAGTTCGAACAGGGCGGTGGGCGCGCAGCCGACCACCCACACCGCGCCCGGCCCGACCTGCTCGTGGGCCAGCCGCACCGCGTGCGCGGAACGTGTCAGGCCGCCTTCGGCGCGGGCGTCGGCCAGCCGGCACACCGTCTCGCGGCGGGTGATCCCGGCGGCGACCATCTCGACGTCCACCACGACCGGCGCGCCGGCGTGCAGGGCGGTGTGCGCGGCGCGCAGCGCGCTCTCGTCGGTGACCAGGTCCTCGGCGTAGGCCGGGTCGGCGCTGGAGTGGATCACCCGCTCCACCACGGCCCGCGTCAGCGGCGGGAGGTGGGAGGTGTCCAGCCGCGAGCGCAGGATGCGGTACGACTCCTCCTCGATGGGATGGACGGTGCGGTGGGTCGAAGGTGTCACGACGGCTCCCGGGGGTCGCGTAGGGGGATCTCCTCGACGGCGTCGACCGGGCACACCTCGACGCACTCCAGGCAGCCGGTGCACAGCTCGGCGCGCACCAGCAGCGCGCCGCCCAGCGGACGTATCGCGTGGACCGGACAGGTCAGCAGGCAGGCGCCGCAGCCCGCGCAGCGCGAGGTGACGGCGACGGGCGCGGCCCGGGTGGCGGTCCTCCCGGGGGCCGCGGGGGCCGCGGGGACGGTCGCCGGCGCGGTCACCGGGACTCCTGCCAGCGGTAGCCGCGCGGGGTCACCATGCGGCCGGCCACGGTGCGGGTGGCGGTGTTGCCGACCGTCACCACCGTCATCATGTCGACCGTCTCCGGGTCGAGTTCGCCGAGCGTGGTCACGGTGGTGCGCTCGCCGGGGCGCGAGGCGTTGCGCACCACCCCGGCCGGGGTGTGCGGGGCGCGGTGCTCGGCCAGCAGGGCGAGCGCCTTGGGCAGCTGCCAGTCGCGGCCCCGGCTGCGGGGGTTGTAGAACGTCACCACCAGGTCGGACTCGGCCGCCGCCCGGACCCGGCGCTCGATCACCTCCCAGGGCGTGTGCAGGTCCGACAGGCTGATCGAGACGTGGTCGTGGCCCAGCGGCGCGCCCAGCAGCGCGGCGGCGGCGAGCGCCGCGGTGACGCCGGGGACACCGACCACGTCGATGTCGGCGGACGCCTCCGCCAGGGCGGGCGAGGCCATCGCGTACACCCCGGCGTCGCCGCTGCCGATCAGCGCCACCGCGCGGCCCGCGCGGGCCTGTGCCACGGCGGTGCGGGCGTGGCGGCAGGCGTTGGCCACCAGCTCGCTCAGCAGCAGTACGGCCGTCTCCGCCGTCGTGTCCGGCACCTTCCAGACGCTCAGCCCGTCTCGCAGCAGGGCCCGCGCGGGGATCAGC
>NZ_JBKJFM010000267.1:0-3943 GCF_046614825.1 Streptomyces nanhaiensis | reverse complement strand
CCCCTGCCGGGCACGGTCGCCGAGGCCAACGGCAACGCGCTGCCGCCCCGTCCGGACCGCGCGCGTCCGGCGACGGCGGCCGCCGGTGCGGCGGGCACGGACGCGGAAGCGGAAGCGGCGGGCACGGACGTGCCGGAGACGGGAGCGGCCGGCGAGGGCACCGACCCCGCCGACCCCGCCGACGTCACCGAGACCGCGCAGATCCCCCGGATCACCGAGGAGACTCCGCCGCCCTCCGGCGAGGGGCACTCCCGGCGTCCCGCGGCGTCCGGCGCCACCGGCGTCGCGGAGGCCGACGAGGCCGCGGCCGACCCCGCGCGCGACGCCCTGGTCCGGGCCGCGGGCCCGTACTACGTCGAGCCCGAGGACCCCAGTGAGCACAGCCGGGCCCGGGACGAGGCGCCGGCACCGGCGTCCGTGCCCACCCCGGCCCCCGCCCCGGGGGACGGGGCCTCCCCCGCCCCGCGGACCGTCACCGCCAAGGGGCTCCCCAAGCGCACACCGCAGACCGTGGAGACCGCGGCCGACATCCCCCGCCCCCGTACGGGCGGGCTGAAGGCCGAGGAGCTGCGCAGGCGGCTCGGCGGCTTCCAGCAGGGCGCCCGGGACGGCCAGCGCGACGCGGAGGCGCAGATCGCCGCCGAGCAGGTCGTCCCCGGCCGGGACGACGGCCCGGCGGACGACCGCGCGGAGGCGACGGACACGGGTGGCACTGTCGAGGAGGCACGCAAGTGAACGCGCCCACCACCGCACACACGCCCAGCAGGCAGGCACGCAACCTGCGCTGGCTGCTGTCCAACCTGGTCGACGAGGTCCCCGGCGTACGGTCCGTCGCCGTGGTGTCCTCCGACGGCCTGCTCCTGCTCTCCTCCGAACCGGGCAGAACCGCCGGGGACGCCGGGGACGCCGGTCCCGGCGGCGGACCGGACCGCGGGGAGCACGGCGCGGGAGAGCAAGCGGACGGCGCCGCCCCGCGCCGGGAGCCCGGAGGGCGGCCGGAGCGCGGCCCCAGGGACGCCGGCGCCGACCTGGCCACCATCGTCTCCGGTCTCGGCTCCCTCACCCAGGGCGCGTCGAAGCTGATGGACGCCGGCCCGGTCAAGCAGACCATGGTCGCGATGGACGAGGGCAGCCTGTTCGTGATGTCGATCAGCGACGGCTCGCTGCTCGGCGTCCACGCCGCACCCGACTGCGACATGAGCGTCGTCGCGTACCACATGGCCCTCTTCGTCGGCCGGGCCGGACACGTCCTCACCCCCGAACTCCGCACCGAACTGCGCACGTCGATGGAGCTGGACCAGTGACCTCCCACAGCCCGCTGCCCGTACGCAAACCCGCGCGCGTGCGCCCCTACTCCCTGACCGGCGGCCGCACCCGCTTCGGGCACGTCCTGCTGGTGGAGACCCTCGTGGCCGCCATCGAGGCCCCCGAAGCGCGCCTGGAGCTGACCTCCGGCGGGCTGCGCGACCGCGTGATGCCCGAGATGCGGGCCATCGTCGAGCTGTGCCGCAGGATGCGCTCGGTCGCCGAGATCGCCGCCCGTCTGCGGATGCCGCTGGGCGTGGTGCGCGTACTGCTCAGCGATCTCGCCGACCAGGGGCGCATCCGGGTCTACGGCACCGGCTACGACAACGACCGCCCCGACCGCGCACTGCTGGAGAGGGTGCTGGGTGGACTCCGCAGGCTCTGACGGGCCACCACGCGACCCGCCCGGCGCCGTGCGGGGCGCCGCGGCGCGGACGACCGGCCGGCGCACCGGCACAGGCCCCGGCACCGGACCCGGCACCGGACCCGGCACAGACATCGACGCAGACCCCGACCCCGACACCGACGCAGACCCCGAGAAAGACCCGTGGTGGACGCCGTGAACGACCCGGCACAGAGCGCCGAGAAGCTCCAGCCCTGGCAGGAGGAGCGCGGACGCGCCCCGATCTCCGTCAAGATCGTGGTGGCGGGAGGCTTCGGCGTGGGCAAGACGACCTTCGTCGGCTCGGTCTCCGAGATCGAACCGCTGACCACCGAGGCGGTGATGACCCGGGCGAGCGAGGGCACCGACGACATCACCGCCACCCCCGAGAAGACCACGACCACGGTCGCCATGGACTTCGGCCGCGTCACCCTCGACGCCGACCTGGTGCTCTACCTGTTCGGCACCCCCGGCCAGCGGCGCTTCTGGTTCATGTGGGACGACCTGGCGCGCGGCGCGATCGGCGCGGTGGTGATGGCCGACACCCGGCGGCTGGAGGACTGCTTCCCGGCGCTCGACTACTTCGAGAGCTGCGCCCTGCCCTACGTCGTCGCCGTCAACCACTTCGAGGGGACGGAGTACTACGAGGCCGAGGACGTGCGCGAGGCGCTGTCCGTCCCCGACCGCGTGCCCGTCGTCATCATGGACGCGCGCAAGCGGGACACGGTCGTCGACTCGCTGACGGCGCTCGTCGGCCACGCGCTGGACCTCACCCCCGCCTGACCGGCGGCCGGTCCCGCCCCACCGCCCTCACGCCCCCACACCCAGGCACCCCATCACCCAGGCACTCCAGGGGAGAACCGCCATGCGGAAGATACTCATCGTCGGAGCCGGCCAGTCCGGCCTCCAGCTCGCGCTCGGCCTCCAGTCGCACGGCTACGAGGTCACCGTGATGTCGAATCGCACGGCGGACGAGATCCGCGGCGGCCGGGTCATGTCCACCCAGTGCATGTTCGACCAGGCCCTCCAGCACGAGCGCGATCTGGAGATCAACTTCTGGGAGGACCAGAGCCCGCGCACCGAGGGCCTGGGCGTCTCGGTCGTCGGCCCCGACGGGTCCCGTGTCATCGACTGGGTGGGCCGTCTGGACGCCCACGCGCAGTCGATCGACCAGCGCGTGAAGATGGCCGGCTGGCTGGAGACCTTCGCCCAGCGCGGCGGCCAGCTCGTCATCCACGGCGCGGCCGTCTCCGACCTGGACTTCTTCGCCCGCACCTACGACCTGGTGCTCGTCGCGGCGGGCAAGGGCGAGCTGGTGACGATGTTCGAGCGCGACGCCTCGCGCTCGCCGTACGACAAGCCGCAGCGCGCGCTGGCGGTGTCCTACGTGCACGGCCTGGAGCGGCGCCCGGAGCACCCCGAGATGCTGGCGGTGCGCTTCGACCTGGTGCCGGGCGTCGGCGAGCTGTTCATGATCCCCGGGTACACCGTCTCCGGCGCCTGCGACATCCTGTTCTGGGAGGGGATCCCCGGCGGCCCGCTCGACGTCTTCCAGGGCGTCAAGGACCCCGCCGAGCACCTCGACCTCACGCTGGAGCTGATGAAGCGCTTCACCCCGTGGGAGTACGAGCGGGCCCGCAAGGTCGAGCTGACCGACGCGGGCGGCACGCTCGCCGGCCGCTACGCGCCGACCGTCCGCAAGCCGGTCGGCCGCCTCCCCTCGGGCGGCGCGGTGCTGGGCGTGGCGGACGTGGTGGTGGCCAACGACCCGATCACCGGCCAGGGATCCAACACCGCCTCCAAGTGCGCAGCCTCCTATCTGGCCGCCATCCTGGAGCGCGGTGACCGGCCGTTCGACGAGGAGTGGATGCAGGCCACGTTCGACCGCTTCTGGGAGGACACGGCCCGGCACGTCACCAAGTGGTCGAACGGGCTGCTGGCGCCGCCGCCGGAGCACGTGCTGCAGCTGATCGGCGCGGGCATGGAGCACCAGGAGCTGGCCGACCGCTTCGCCAACGCCTTCTGCGACCCGTCCGACCTGGAGAACTGGTTCTTCGACCCGGAGAAGGCGCAGGCGTACCTGGCGAGCCTGGCCTCGGCCTGAGCGCCCCTCCCGCCGGCCGCGTGCGTCCCGTCGGCCGCAGGTCTCACCGGCCGTGCCGCGCCGCCTCCGCGCGGCGCAGCACGGCCAGTTCGCCGTCGCCGAGCGAGGCGAGCGCCCGCTCCACCTCCGCCAGCCGCCGCCCGGCCTCGTCC
>NZ_JBKJFM010000266.1:0-4040 GCF_046614825.1 Streptomyces nanhaiensis | reverse complement strand
CACGGCGGCCCGCGCCGCCGCCCGCGCCCCGGCGGAACTCTCGGGGGTGGCCGGGGGGCCGGAGGCCCCGGTGAGGCCGGGGAGGGTGTCGGCGTGGGCGCCGGCGTCGAGTTCGGCGGTGGAGGCGGCCGGCCGCCACGCCTCGCCGCGGCGGCCGGCGTCCATGGCCTCGTTGGCCAGCCGGTCGGCGTGCTTGTTCTCCTCGCGCGGGATCCACTGGTAGGTGACCGATTCCGGCGGGAAGACGGAGGCGGCCTCCAGCGCCAGCGGGCGCATGCCGGGGTGCTTGATCCTCCAGCGGCCCGACATCTGCTCGACCACCAGTTTGGAGTCCATCCGCACCCGCACCAGGGCCTGCGGGTCGAGCGCGTGGGCCGCGCGCAGCCCGGCGATCAGGCCCCGGTACTCGGCGACGTTGTTGGTGGCGGTGCCGATGTACTCGGCCGCCTCCGACAGCGTCTGCCCGGTCGCGGCGTCGCGGACGACCGCGCCGTAGCCGGCCGGGCCGGGGTTGCCGCGGGAACCGCCGTCGGCCTCCACGACGAAGGTCCTGCGGGCCCCCGGGACGTCCTGGGAGCCCGGCGGGTCCTGGGGGTTTGGCATCACAGTCCCGACTCGGGGGTGCGCACCAGGATCCGGCGGCAGTTCTCGCAGCGCACCACCGCGTCGGCCGGGGCCTGGCGGATCTCGTTCAGCTCGGTGATGTTCAGCTCAAGGCGGCAGCCCTCGCAGCGCCGCTGGTAGAGGCGGGCCGCGCCGACGCCGCCCTGCTGCTCGCGCAGCTTGTCGTAGAGCTTGATCAGGTCGGCCGGGACCGAGGCGGCCACGACCTGGCGCTCCTTGGTGACCGCGGCGGCCTCGGCGTCGATCTCCGCCAGCGCCGCGTCGCGCCGCCCGACCGCGTCGTCGATCCGGGCCTGGACGGAGTCGGTCCGCCGGGCGAGCTCGGCCGCGCGCTCCTGGGCGGACTCGCGGCGCTCCATGATCTCCAGTACGACGTCCTCCAGGTCGCTCTGGCGCCGCGAGAGGGAGGCGATCTCTCGCTGGAGGTTCTCCAGGTCCTTGGGCGAGGTGACCGCGCCGGAGTCCAGGCGCTGCTGGTCGCGGGCGGCGCGCTTGCGCACCTGGTCGACGTCCTGCTCCGCCTTGGTCTGCTCGCGGGCGGTGTCGCTCTCCTCGGTCCGGGCGGCGACCAGCAGGTCGCGCATCTGGGAGAGGTCGGCGTTCAGTCCCTCGATCTCGGCGTGCTCCGGCAGGTTCCTGCGCCGGTGGGCGAGCTGGGTGAGCCGGAGGTCGAGGGCCTGGACGTCGAGGAGGCGGATCTGGTCGGCGGGCTCGGCGTTCAGTTGGGGGCTCCTGTGATGGTGGTGGTGGGGGCGGCGCCCTCGGCGGGGGCGGATGCCGCGTGGACGGTCCAGGGGTCGGTGACCGTGCGGGAGACGTGGACGCGCAGCCCCCAGCCTTGCCGCTCGGACACCGCTTCCAGCTGGGCGGCGGCCTGTGTGCACCAGGGCCACTCGGTGGCCCAGTGCGCGGCGTCCACCAGCGCCGGCCCCGCGTGGGGGCCGCCGTGCTGCACGGCCTCGGAGGCCGGGTGGTGGCGCAGGTCGGCGGTGACGTAGGCGTCGACGCCCGCGGCCCGCACCTGGTCGAAGAGGCTGTCGCCGGAGCCGCCGCAGACCGCGACGGTGCGGACCGGCCGGCCGGGGTCGCCCGCGGCCCGGACGCCCTGCGCGGTGGCGGGCAGCCGTGCGGCCACCCGCTCGGCGAAGCGGGCCAGCGGCTCGGGGGCGTCCAGTTCGCAGATCCGGCCCAGGCCCCGCCGTCCGGCCGGGTCGGTGGGGTCGGGCACCAGCGGGCCGGTGATCCGCAGGCCGAGGGCCTCGGCGAGGGCGTCGGAGACTCCGGGGTCGGCGCGGTCGGCGTTGGTGTGCGCCACGTGGAGGGCGGTGCCGGCGCGGATCAGGTCGTGCACGACCCGGCCCTTGAAGGCGCCGGCGAAGACCGTGGTGGTGCCGCGCAGGTAGAGGGGGTGGTGGGTCAGCAGCAGTCCGGCGCCGAGCCGCACCGCCTCCTCGGCCGTTTCCCGCACCGGGTCGACGGCGACCAGTACCGCGCTCACCTCGGCGCCGGGGTCTCCGCAGACCGTTCCGACGGCGTCCCACTGCTCGGCCCGCTCGGGGGGCCACAGTTCGTCGAGTGCGGCGATGACATCGGAGAGTGCAGGCACGGGTGAGAGGTTACCTGCCGTGCGGCCCGGTATGCGGGGCCGGGCGGAGCACACCGGGCGTCCCCTCTCCCCGTGAAAGGGCCCGCCGTCCCCCGTACGTGTGAAGGCGTCCGGCTCGGGCCGTCCGGCGGAGGGTGCGAAAACTACCGTCCTCACCGGAGGTGATGGGCTGATGACGATCAGTGTCGTCGAGGCCGCCCGGAGCGAGGGCGGAAGAGAGGCGCACCCCGGCCTCGCGATCGCCGCGGACGGCTCCTACGCGGCCCGGCTCGCGCCGGCCGGGGACGGGCGCGGCCGGATCCCGGAGCGCTGGACGCTGGACGGCCCGGAGCCGTACGCGGTCCCGCTGCCGGGCCCCCGCCCGGAGGGACCGGGCGCCGAGGTGCTGCCGCTGCCCGACGGGCGGGTGCTGATCTGCCGCGAGGCGGACGGCGGGTACCGCCTCGCGCTGCTCTACCCCACCGGTCCGGGCACCGGCGAGCTCCCGCTGGGCTCGGTGGGCTGCGGGCGGCTGCGGCTGCTGCCGCCCGCCCCGGGCGGCTCGCACGGCCCGTACGGCTCGGCGGTCCACGCGCTCGCGCCCGGCGAGCACGGCTCGACGGTGTGGCTGGTGCACGGGGGCGGCCGCGGCCCGGAGCCGGTCGCCGAGGTGCCCGGCCGCTGCTCGGGCGGCGTCTGGCTGGACCGCGAGGGGCGGCTGCTGGCCCTGGACCGCACCGACGCCGCCGGCCGCACCAAGACCGTCGCCGTCGACCTGGGGCGCGGCGGCGAGGTCTTCCCGCTGCTGGAGCTCACCGACGACAGCGACGACCGGCTGCTGCTGGCCGACCCGGACAGCGGCCTGCTGCTCCTGCGCTCCGACGCGCCGGGCGAGGTGCGGCTGGGCTGGGGCGTGCTCGGCAGCCACCGGCCCGTTCGCTTCCCCGACGCCCTGCGCCCGCCGGGCGTCGCCCTGACCCCGTTCGCCGTCCAGCCCGGCCAGGCCCTCACCCCCGAGGGCTGCGCGGTGGCGCTGCGCGCGGACGGGCCGAACGGGACGTGGGTGGCGGTGTGGCGCCCCTCCCAGCGGCGGCTGCGCCATCTGCCCGCCCCGGTGGGGTGGGTGCGGGGGACGGGCCTGTGGACGGCGGACGGCGAGTTGCGGCTGCCGTACGCCGTCGGCCGGACGGGCCGGACGCAGTGCGGACTGGCCCGGATCACGCCGCCCCCGGAGCCCGGGCCGCTGCCCCGGCAGCGCGCGGAGCGCTCCGCGGAGGAGGGCGGCCGGCCGGAGGAGGGCTCACCGCGGGAGGGCCCGGCGGAGGGCGGTCCGGCGGAGGGCGACGGTCCGCTCGCGGTACGGGCGGCGGCCTTCACACCGGTGCCGCTCCAGCAGGCGCCACTGGCCCGGACCGAGGCGGAGCGAAGATCGTAGAACTACTACGATCTGGTCGGGTACGGAGGAAACGACCTCAAGTCCACACCTCGACTCCACGGAGCACTTCCGCGATGTCCCAGACCCAGACCGAGACGAGCAGCGAGACGAGCGCCGGGACCGGCGAGCGGCACGGCCGGCACCGCGGCCCGGCCGCCGTCGGCGAGGAGGCCAGGGTGCCCGTGCGGGGACGCCACCGCCGCCCCGCCCAGGAGGAGCCGCGGGAGGACTGATCCCGCCCCGCTCCGGCACGTCCTCGCGGGCCCCGGCCCCGGCGCCGCGATCCCGCGCGCCCCCGGGCCCGGGGCCCCTTCCCTACGCCGCCCGCCTCCGCCCGCCCCCGTCCCCCCCCCCCCCCCCCCACCCCCCTCCCCCCCCCCCCCCCCCCCCCCCCCC
>NZ_JBKJFM010000265.1:0-4085 GCF_046614825.1 Streptomyces nanhaiensis | reverse complement strand
CCGCGCGGGCGCCCGGTGGTGGCCGTCGCGGGCGGGGCCGTGTTCACCTTCTCCTACGCCGAGCACGCCGAGCTGCTGCGGGCGGCTGGCGCGGACGTGGCCGTCTTCGACCCGCTGCGGGACACCGCGCTGCCGCCGGGCACGGCCGGGCTGGTCATGGGCGGCGGCTTCCCGGAGGTGTACGCGCCGGAGCTGTCGGCGAACGAGCCGCTGCGCCGGGCGGTGGCGGAACTGGCCGCGTCGGGGGCGCCGGTGGCCGCCGAGTGCGCCGGACTGCTGTATCTGGCAAGGGAGCTGGACGGTGTGCCGATGTGCGGGGTGCTCGACGCCACCGCCCGGATGACCGAGCGGCTCACCCTCGGCTACCGCGAGGCGGTGGCGGTGGGCGACAGCGTCCTGGCCGCCGCGGGGACGCGGGTGCGCGGCCACGAGTTCCACCGCACGGCGGTGGAGCCCGGCGCCGGGGTGCGGCAGGCCGGGGCGCCGGAGTCCGCGGCCGCGCCGGCGTGGGGGCTGACCTGGGGGGCCTCCCGGCCCGGGCGCCGGGTCGAGGGCTTCGTGAAGGACGGCGTACATGCCTCGTACCTGCATGTGCACTGGGCCGCCGAGCCGTCCGTGGCCCGGCGTTTCGTCGGAAGATGTGTCGAGAGGTGTGCGGCGTGAGCGGTAACGGCGATGGCGACGGGGTGCGGGAGACCGGCGGGCCGCGGCTCGTCGGCGTCGGGGTGGGCCCCGGCGACCCGGAGCTCGTGACGGTCAAGGGCGTCAAGGCGCTGCGCTCGGCGAGCGTGGTGGTGGTGCCCGTGATGGAGGACAGCGGTACGGGACGCGCCGAGGCCACCGTCCTGCACTACGTGTCGCACGAGCGGATCGTGCGGGTGGTCTTCGCACTCAACGAGCGCGGCGACCGGGCCCGCCGGGAGGCCGCGTGGGACGCGGCGGGCGAACGCGTCGCCGGGCTGCTGCGCGCCCACGGCACGGTGGCCTTCGCGACCATCGGCGACCCGAACGTCTACTCCACCTTCACCTATCTCGCCCAGACCGTCGGCGCTCTGGTGCCGGAGGCGGTCGTGGAGACCGTGCCGGGCATCACCGCGATGCAGGACCTGGCCGCGCGCGGCGGGGCGGTGCTCACCGAGGGGACGGAGCCGCTGACGCTGGTGCCGGTGACGGCCGGGATGGCGGTGCTCAGGCAGGCCCTGGAGGGGCCGGGGACGGTGGTGGCCTACAAGTTCGGGCGGCGGGCGCGCGAGGTCGCCGCCGCGCTGCGCGCCACGGGCCGCACCGAGGGCGCGGTGTGGGGCTCGGCGCTGGGGCTGCCGCAGGAGTCGATCCGCCCGGCGGCCGAACTGGAGGCCGCTCCAGGGGCCGGTCCGGAAGCCGGTCCGGGGAGCGGTCCGGCCGGTGCGGAGACCGAACTCCCCTATCTGTCCACGCTCATCGCCCCCGCACGCCGGGAGAGCCGAGGAGGCAAGCTGTGACCGCCCAGACCGAGACCGCCGGGACCGCCGGAACACCCGGGACGTCCGGAACCGCCGGGAGGGCCCCGGAGACCTCCGGGAAGGTGACCATCGTGGGCGCCGGACCCGGCGCCGCCGACCTGCTCACCTTCCGCGCCGCCCGCGCCATCGCCGAGGCCGACGTCGTGGTGTGGGCGGCCAGCCTGGTGCGCGAGGAGGTCCTCGAACACGCCCGTGAGGACGCGGAGGTCCTGGACTCGGCCTCGATGTCCCTGGAGGACGTCATCGCCGTCTACGAGCGCGCGGCCCGCGAGGGGCTGAAGGTGGCGCGCGTCCACTCCGGCGACCCGGCGCTGTGGGGCGGCACCCAGGAACAGGTGGACCGCTGCGCGGAGCTGGGCGTCGAGGTGGAGATCGTCCCCGGGGTGTCGTCGTTCTCGGCGGTGGCGGCCATCGCGGGGCGGGAGCTGACGATCCCGGAGGTCGCGCAGTCGGTGATCCTGACCCGGCTCGGCGGCGGCAAGACCCCGATGCCGCCGGGCGAGGAGGTGCGGGAGTTCGCCCGGCACGGCACGACCATGGCGGTCTTCCTGTCGGCCGCGCGCTCGGGGCAGCTGGCGGTGGAGCTGCTGGAGGGCGGCTATCCGACCGACACCCCGGTGGTGATCGCCCACCAGGCGACCTGGCCGGAGGAGCTGGTGCTGCGCTGCACGGTGGGCACCCTGGAGGAGACCGTCAAGGAGCACCGGCTGTGGAAGCACACGCTGTTCCTCGTCGGCCCCGCGCTGTCCGCCTCCGGCACGCGCTCGCACCTGTACCACCCCGGGCACTTCCACGGACACCGCCGCGCGCGGCCGGAGGCGCGCCGGGCGCTGCGCGCGGCCCGGGAGGTACGGGAGGTACGGGGAGCCCGCGGACAGGCCGTGGAGCAGAGCGCCGGGCAGGCCGCCGGGCAGAGCATCGGGCAGGCCGGCCGGGAGGCGGCGGGCCGTGAGTGAGGGGCCGGAACACGGGCCCGCCCAGGGGCCGGAGCTGCGGGAGCCGGACCTGCCGCGTACCGCCAAGCAGCGGCCGAAGGCGCTGCGCACCGGCTGGACGACCGGCACCTGCGCCTCGGCGGCGGCCCGCGCCGCCGCGCTGCACCTGGTCACGGGCGAGCCCCAGCCGTGGGTGGAGGTCGCCCTGCCCTCGGGGCGCCGGGTGACCTTCGCCGTGGAGCGCTCGGCCGAGCTGCGGCCGGGCCGCACCGAGGCGGTGGTGGTCAAGGACGCGGGCGACGATCCGGACGTCACCCACGGCTCGCACCTGACCGCCACGGTGAGCTGGCGCAGCGAGCCGGGCCTCGGACTGCACGGCGGTGTCGGCGTCGGCGTCGTCACCCGGCCGGGTCTCGGCCTGGAGGTGGGCGGCCCGGCGATCAACCCGGTGCCCCGCGCCATGATCAGCCAGGCGGTGGGCGAGGTCGTCGACGTGGCGGAGCGCGGCGTGGACGTCACCATCAGCGTGCCCGACGGCGAGAAGCGCGCCCGCAAGACCACCAACGCCCGGCTCGGCATCCTCGGCGGCATCTCCATCCTGGGGACGACCGGGATCGTCCGGCCGTTCTCGACGGCCTCGTGGCGGGCGAGTGTCGAGCAGGCGGTGTCGGTGGCCGCCGCGCAGGGCGCCCCGGCCGTGGTGCTGTGCACCGGCGGGCGCACCGAGAAGGGCGCCATGGAGCTGCTGCCCGGGCTGCCGCCGGTGTGCTTCATCGAGGTCGGCGACTTCACGGGTGCCGCGCTGCGGCGGGCGGTGGAACACGGGGTGGACCGGGTGGTGTTCGTCGGCATGGTGGGGAAGCTGACCAAGCTGGCCTCCGGGGTGCTGATGACGCACTACACGCGGTCGAAGGTGGACACCTCCGTCCTGGCCGACGTCACCCGCGCGGTGGGCGGCGCGGACGCGCTGGCGGCCGAGGTCGCGGCGGCGAACACCGCCCGCCACGCGTACGAGCTGTGGGACGCGGCGGGGCTGCTGCAGTCGGCCGCGCCGGAGCTGTGCCGCCGGGTGGTGGACGTGCTGGAGCGCTTCACCGACCGCCGGATCACCGCGGAGGCGGCCATGGTGGACTTCACCGGCCGCACGGTGGTCGCCCTGTGCTCCGACGGCGGGGGGCTGCTGCCGTGATCACTGTCGTGGGCACGGGAACGGGAGCGGGCACGGGCACGGGGGCCTGCGGGCCCGGCGCGCTGTCCTGGCGAGGGGTCCGCCTGGCCGTGGGCGCCCGCCGCCACCTGGACGCGGCCGCCCCTCCCCCCGGGGTGCGGCGCGTGGTCCTTGGGCCGCTGGCCCCGGCGCTGGACGCCGTCGAGCGGCAACTGTCGGAAGGCGGTGGCCCGGTGGTGGTGCTCGCCTCCGGCGATCCCGGGTTCTTCGGGATCGTCCGCTCGCTCGCCGAACGCTTCGGCCCCGAGGCCCTGGACGTACGGCCCACCGCGCCGTCCGTCGCGGTGGCCTTCGCCCGCGCCGGACTGCCGTGGGACGACGCCGCCGTGGTCAGCGCGCACGGGCGCGATCCGCGCACCGCCGTCAACGTCTGCCGCGCGCACCCCAAGACCGCCGTGCTCACTGGGCCCGGCGCGGGGC
>NZ_JBKJFM010000264.1:0-4122 GCF_046614825.1 Streptomyces nanhaiensis | reverse complement strand
CACCCTCACCCGCCTCCTCACCTCCGCAGCCCACCTCCACACCCACGGCCACACCATCAACTGGCCCATCCCCCACAACCAACCCATCAACCTCCCCACCTACCCCTTCCAACACCAGCGCTACTGGCCCGCACTGGCCGCGATACGGCCCGTCGACGCCGTGTCCATCGGGCTGGGCGCCGCAGGCCACCCCCTGCTGGGCGCTGCTGTGGAGCTGGCGGGCACGGACACACACCTGTTCACCAGCTTGCTCTCCCTGCACAGCCACCCCTGGCTGGCGGATCATGCCGTGGCCGGAACCGTGCTGCTGCCCGGCACCGGGTTCCTCGAACTCGCCCTCCAGGCCGGCCACCACGTCGGCTGCGACACCATAGAGGAACTGACCCTCGAAGCGCCCTTGGTGCTGCCCGAGAAGGGTGGGGTTCGTGTCCAGCTCCGGCTCGGGGAAGCCGACGACTCCGGTCGGCGGGAACTGAACCTGCACTCGCGGGCGCAGGACGCCGGGGACGACAAGCCCTGGACCCTGCATGCCACCGGCACCCTGGCCCCGGCACAGCAATCCCCGGGGCCGGACTTCGACCTGGCCGCGTGGCCGCCCTCCGGGGCGGAGGCGATCACAGTGGCGGATGCCTACGATCGCCTGGCTGCGCTGGGTGTCGAGTACGGCCCTGCCTTCCAGGGGCTGCGGGCGGCGTGGCGGCGCGGTAACGAAGTGTTCGCCGACGTTGCCCTGCCGGAGGAGCACTCCGCCGAGGCCAAGGACTACGGCATTCACCCGGCACTGCTCGACGCGGCGATCCAGCCGCTGGGACTGGGCGTCCTGTTGACCGAGCCCGGTGAGGGGATGACCCGGCGTCCGTTCGCGTGGAGCGGCGTGACGCTGCATGCCCAGGCCGCGGTCGCGGGCCGGGTGCGGATCGCTCTGGCCGGTGAGGAGGCGGTGTCCGTCACGGTGGCCGACCCGGCGGGCCGACCGGTGGCCTCGGTCGACGTACTGACGCTGCGGCAGGTCGGTACGCAGCAGGTCGCGGAGACGCGCAGCGACTCGTTGTTCCGGGTGGAATGGGTGCCGGTCGCCGTGTCGCGAACGGGTGCGCCGGCCGGACGGTGGGCGCTCATCGGCGGTGGCAGCGGTCACGGCAACGTGGACGTGTACGAGGATCTCGGCAGCCTGGCCGCCGCGGCCCACCCAGTTCCCGAACTGGTCTTCGCGCGCTTCCCCGAAACCGCCGACACCGCCATGGCGTCGGACGCCGTACGCCGGGTCACGCACCGCGCGCTGGACCTCGTACAGGCATGGCTGGCCGACGAGCGGTTCGCCGCGTCCCGGCTGGTGATCCTGGCCGGACAGGGCCTGACCGGTGGGCCGGTCTGGGGACTGGTCAGGTCGGCGCAGGCGGAGAATCCCAGCCGTCTCGTACTGGTTGACACGGACGGGTCCCGTGACGGCGAGACCGATTGGGAGCTGCTGGCTGCCGCTGCCGCCGGCGACGAGCCTCAGCTGCGGCTGGACGGTGGCGAGTTCAGCGCACCGCGTCTGGCGCGTGTCCCTAGGCCCGAAGGGGCGGGCCCCAGATTCGCCGCCGAGGGCACTGTCCTGGTGACCGGTGCCTCGGGTGGGCTCGCCCGGTTGCTCGCGCGGCATCTGGTGGCCGAGCGCGGGGTCCGCAGTCTGCTGCTCGCGTCTCGCAGCGGGGCCGCTGCCGACGGTATGCCGGAGCTGGTAGCCGAGCTGACCGGGCTCGGTGCCGCGGTCGAGGTCGCTGCCTGTGACGTGGCCGACCGGGAGGCGCTGGCTGAGTTGCTGGCCGCCGTACCGGCGGAGCGTCCGCTGACCGCTGTGGTGCACACGGCGGCCGTCCTGGACGACGGGGTGGTTGAGGCGCTGACGCCGGAGCGGGTCGACCGGGTGTTGCGACCGAAGGTCGACGGGGCGCTGAACCTGCACGCGCTCACCCGGCATCTGGACCTGTCCGCGTTCGTGCTGTTCTCCTCGTTGTCGGGCACCCTCGGCGGTGCGGGGCTGGCCAACTACTCGGCAGCCAACGCCTTCCTCGACGCCCTCGCCCGCTACCGGTACGAACGCGGGCTGCCCGCGGTGTCGCTGGCTTGGGGTCTGTGGGAGCAGCGCAGCGGTATGGCCGGGCGGCTGAGCGATGTGGACCTGGCCCGGATGTCCCGGGTCGGGGCGGCGCCGATGTCGGCGGACGAGGGCCTGGCGCTGTTCGATACCGCCACCGCGCTGGACGAGGCCGTGGTCGTGCCAGCCCGGCTGAATCTGGCGGAGCTGCGCGCGCAGGCGGCGGCCGGTGTAATGGCACCGCTGTTCCGCGGTGTCGTCCGCACGTCGGCCGTCCGGCGTACGGCGTCCGCGGCCGGTGGCCGCACCGAGGAAGGCGCCTCCGGGATCGCCAGCCGGTTGGCCGGGCTGGCCCGCGCCGATCAGGAGCGGATGCTGCTGGATCTCGTACGGGAACAGGTCACGGCCGTGCTCGGGCATGCCACGTCCGAGGAGGTGCGGGCGAACCGGGCCTTCAAGGATCTCGGGTTCGACTCGCTGACCTCCGTCGAGCTGCGCAACCGGCTGCGGTCGGCGACCGGGCTGCGGCTGACCCCGACCCTGGTCTTCGACCACCCCAACCCGGCCGCCCTCGCGCAGCGGCTGCTGGATGAACTCGTACCGCAGGACCAGGGGAACGGACTGCCTCTCACTGCGGAGTTGGAGCGGCTGGAGACCGCCTTCCTCGAATCCTCCGCCCTCGAAGACGACGCACGAGACAAGATCGCGGCACGGTTGCAGGCCCTGCTGTGGAAACTGGACGACACCCGCAGCGGAGCGAAGGCGAACGACGCCGAAGGGGTCGCGTCGGATGGGGAGTTGGACTTCGACCCCGTCAGCGATGACGAGATGTTCGACCTCATTGACAAGGAGCTGGGCCAGCTTTGATCCCGTCGCCGTACCGCTTTCCGGTTTACGCGCCTCGCGCTGCGCCTCTCCTCCCCGCCGTGCCAACTGACCACTGGTCTTTCTAGGACGTGACCTGATGTCAAAGCCCGCCCGTTCCTCCGACGCTGCCCAGAGCATGACCGAGGACAAGCTCCGCGAGTACCTGAAGCGGGTCGTCAACGACCTGCGCCAGACCCGCCGCCGGCTCAACGAAGCTGAGGCGAAGGACCATGAGCCGATCGCCATCATCGGGATGAGCTGCCGTTTCCCGGGTGCCGTCCGTTCCCCGGAGAACCTGTGGCAGGTCGTCTCCGAGGGCCGCGATGTCATCTCCGCGTTCCCCGACAACCGCGGCTGGGACCTGGAGAAGCTGTACGACCCGGACCCGGACCGCTCCGGCACGTCCTATGTGCGGGAGGGTGGATTCCTCTACGACGCGGCCGACTTCGACCCTGCGTTCTTCGGCATCTCGCCGCGCGAGGCCTTAGCGATGGACCCGCAGCAGCGGTTGCTTCTGGAGACGTCCTGGGAGGCCTTCGAGCGGGCTGGCATCGACCCCCAGTCGCTGCGCGGCAGCAAAGCGGGCGTGTTCGTCGGCAGCAACTACCAGGACTACGCGACCCGGCTGCCCGAGGTGCCAGCCGAACTGGAGGGGCATCTCGGTATCGGCAACACCCCGAGCGTGGTGTCCGGCCGCGTGGCCTACACCCTGGGCCTGGAGGGCCCGGCCGTCACCGTCGACACCGCCTGCTCCTCCTCGCTGGTCGCCCTGCATCTGGCCTGCCATGCACTGCGGCAGGGCGATTGCTCGATGGCCCTGGCCGGCGGTATCTCGGTCATGTCGTCGCCGACCTCGTTCGTCGAGTTTAGTCGGCAGCGGGGGCTTGCGCCGGACGCCCGTGTCAAGGCCTTCGCCTCGGGCGCGGACGGTACGGCACTGTCCGAGGGCATCGGCATGCTGCTGGTGGAGCGGCTGTCGGATGCGCGCCGCAACAGGCACAAGATCCTCGCTGTGATCCGCGGCAGCGCGATCAATCAGGACGGCGCGAGCAACGGCCTGACCGCCCCGAACGGCCCCTCCCAGCAGCGGGTGATCCGCCAGGCCCTCGCCAACGCCGGCCTCACCCCCGGCCAGGTCGACGCCGTCGAAGCGCACGGCACCGGCACCAAGCTGG
>NZ_JBKJFM010000263.1:0-4147 GCF_046614825.1 Streptomyces nanhaiensis | reverse complement strand
CCCGCGCCGGCCTCCGGCGCGCGGCGCGGGAGGACGGCGGTGCTGTCCTCGGAGCCGGCGGGAAGACGGGGGCCGCCCCGGCCGGCGGCGGCCGGGGGCAGCGCGTCCAGCTCCTCGCCGGTCAGCGACTCCTTCACGGCCCCGACCTCGGCGAGCAGCTCCACGGCGTCGGCCGGCCGCCGCCCGGGGTCGCGGGCGGTGGTGCGGGCCACCAGGCCGTCCAGGGCGGGGGCGAGACCGGGCACGGTGGCCGAGGGGGCCGGGACGTCCTCCTGGAGGTGCTGGTAGAGCACCTGGGCCGGGGTGCCGCCGGAGTGCGGCTTGGAGCCGGTCAGCATCTCGTACAGCACCACGCCGCAGGCGTAGACGTCCGCGCGGGCGTCGGCGGTGCCGTGCTCGATCTGCTCGGGCGCCAGGTACGAGACGGTGCCCAGCACCGAGCCGGTGGAGGCGGACGTCTGGGAGCCCACGGCCCGCACCAGGCCGAAGTCGGCGACCTTCACCCGCCCGTCGTCCCCTATCAGGACGTTCTCCGGCTTCACGTCGCGGTGCACCAGGCCGGCCAGATGAGCGGCGCCCAGCGCGGCGAGCACGGCCTCCAGGACGTCCAGGGCGGCGCGCGGCTGGAGCGCCCCGCGCTCGCGCAGCACGTCGCGCAGCGTGCAGCCCTGGACGTACTCCATGGCCAGGTAGACGTAGCCCCCGTCCTCGCCCTGGTCGAAGACCCCCACCACGTTGGGGTGGGCCAGGCGGGCCGCGGACTTGGCCTCCTGGATGAACCGGCCGACGAACGAGGCGTCGGCCGCGAGGGAGGGGTGCATCACCTTCAGGGCGAGCACCCGGTCCAGCCGGGTGTCCACCGCCCGGTAGACCGTGGCCATGCCGCCGACGGCGATCCGCGCCTCCACGCGGTACCGGCCGTCGAGCACGTGCCCGATCAACGGGTCCCGAAGGGTCGTGTCCACGGCGCAGAGTCTACGAGCCGCAGCCCGCACGGTCGGCCGAACCGGCGCAGGCGCACCGGAGTGCGGCGGAACGGTGACGAAACCGCCGCCGCGCCGCGACGTCGCGGGGGGAACCGCGGGTGACCGGCCCGCTGGCCGGTCACCCGAAGGCCGGTCACCCGAAGGCCGGCCGCTCCGGATCGAGGTCCGCCATCCCCTCCGCCGGCGAGGACGCCAGCGCGAAGTGGCGGCGCGGGATCCGGCCCGCCCGGTACGCCAGCCGCCCCGCCTCCACCGCGTGCCGCATCGCCTCGGCCATCAGCACCGGCTCCTGGGCGCGGGTGACGGCGGAGGCCAGCATCACCGCGGCGCAGCCCAGCTCCATGGCGAGGGCGGCGTCCGAGGCGGTGCCCGCGCCCGCGTCCAGGATGACCGGCACGGACACCCGCTCGGTGATGAGCCGGAAGTTGTGCGGGTTGCGGATGCCCAGACCGGAGCCGATGGGCGAGCCCAGCGGCATGACCGCCGCGCAGCCCACGTCCTCCAGCCGCCGCGCCAGCACCGGGTCGTCGCTGGTGTACGGCAGGACGGTGAAGCCGTCGTCGACCAGTGTCTCGGCGGCCTCCAGCAGCTCCACCGGGTCGGGCAGCAGGGTGCGCTCGTCGGCGACGACCTCCAGCTTGACCCAGTCGGTGCCCAGCGCCTCGCGGGCCAGCCGGGCGGTGAGCACGGCCTCCCCGGCGGTGAAGCAGCCGGCGGTGTTGGGCAGCACGCGGATGCCGTGCCGCTTGAGCACCGACAGCACCGAGCCGGAGACGGTCGGGTCCAGGCGCCGCATCGCCACGGTGGTCAGCTCGGTGCCCGAGGCGAGCAGCGCCCGCTCCAGCACGTCCAGGCTGGGTGCGCCGCCCGTGCCCATGATGAGGCGGGATGTGAAGGCGGTACCGCCGATGGTGAGGATGTCGTCCGCCATGGTCGTCCTCAGCCTCCCTGCACCGCGGTCAGGACCTCGACCCGGTCGCCCTCGCCCAGCGGGGTCGACGGCCACTGCCCGCGCGGCACGACGGTCTCGTTGACGGCCGCGGCGACGCCCGCGGACGCGGTGGTCAGGGACGCCACGACCGCGTCGAGGGCGAGGCCGGCCGCGATCTCGCGCGGCTCGCCGTTGACATGGACGGTGACGGTGGCGGCGGTACGGGGTGCGCCGGTGTTCATACGGGGCTCTCCTGAAGCGTGCGGTCGAAGCGCCGGGGGGTGAACGGGCGTGCCTCCTCGGGGAGTTCGCCGGTGGTCAGGACCTGGGCCAGGGCGTCGCCGGTGACCGGGGCGAGCAGCACCCCGTTGCGGTGGTGGCCGGTGGCCAGGTGCAGGCCGGGCAGGGCGGTCGGGCCGAGCAGCGGGGCGTTGTCGGGGGAGCCGGGGCGCAGCCCCGCGCGGGTCTCCACCAGCGGCAGCTCGGTGATGCCGGGCACCAGCTCGTGCGCGTCGCGCAGCAGCTCGTAGACGCCGCCGGCCGTCACGGTGGTGTCCCAGCCCTGCTCCTCGCTGGTCGCGCCCAGCACCAGCTCGCCGTCGGCCCGCGGCACCAGGTAGACGTGCCCGCCGCGCACCAGGGCCCGCACGGTGCGCGAGAGGAAGGGGGCGTACGGACCGGGGATCCGCAGCCGCAGGACCTGGCCCTTGACCGGGCGCACCGGCGGCAGCACCTCCCGGGGCACCCCCGCCAGCCGGCCGCTTTCGCTGCCCGCCGCCAGCACCACCTGGTCGGCCTCCAGCGCGGTGCCGTCGGCCAGCACCGCCCCGGCCGCCCGGTCGCCGGACAGGGACAGCCGCTCGGCCCGCTGCCGCACGAAACGGACCCCGGCCCGCTCGCACGCGGCCAGCAGGGCGGCCGTCAGCCGGCGCGGATCGGTCTGGTGGTCGCCGTCCACGCGCAGCCCGCCGCGCACACCGGGAGCGAGCATCGGCTCCAGACGGCGGCACTCGCGGCCGGTCAGCCACGCCGACTCCAGTCCGCAGCGCCGGTGCAGCGCGTGCAGCTCCCGCAGGTGGGCCCGGTCGTCGGCGTCCAGCGCGACGGCCAGCGTGCCGCAGGCGCGGTAGCCGGTCCCCAGGCCCGAGGCCTCCTCCAGCTCGGCGGTGAAGGCCGGATAGCGGCGCGCCGAGGCCAGGTTGAGGGCGAGCAGGGACTCCTCGCCGTAGTGCAGCTCGGTGACGGCCGCCAGCATCCCGGCCGCCACCTGGGCGGCGCCGCCGCCCGGCTCCGGGTCGACGACCGCGACCCGCGCCCCCCGCCGGGCGGTCCGCCAGGCCGTGGCCAGCCCGATGACGCCACCGCCGATGATCAGCACGTGCATGGTGCGGTGCCCCTCCCTTCGCCGGAATGACCCGGATCAGGTTCGTACGGTCGGAGGCCGCGCAAGCCTCCCTCTCAGCCCGGTGCGCCGGGCTCCCGCGCTTTCTTCCGGCCGGCAGGTCAGCCGGTCCGGTCCCGGGGCCTTCCCGTCTCCCCGGACGCCGGCCACCCTATCCGCGCGCCCGCCGGGGCTGAAGGGCGGTGCGGGGCCGGCGGCGCGGCGGCTGTGGCAGGGGTCTCACCGGGGCCCGCCGCGCGGCTGCCCGGCGGCCCGCCCCGACCTCCTACAGTGATCGCGTGAGCGTGCGAACCGAGCAGCAGAGCAGGCAGCGGATCCTCGTCGTCGGTGCCGGGATGGCCGGGGTGCAGACCGCCGTACAGCTGCGCGAGCAGGGCTGGCCGGGAGGGATCACCCTCGTCGGCGCCGAGCCCCACCGGCCGTACGACCGGCCGCCGCTGTCCAAGGCCGTGCTGCTGGGCAGGGCGCCCGGGTCCGCCTTCGACGTCGACTTCGGCGCGCTGGAGGTGGATCTGCGCCTGGGCACGGCCGTCACCGGGCTGCGCACCGGCGACCGGGAGGCGGACACCGCCGCCGGCCCGGTGCCCTACGACGGCCTGGTCGTCGCCACCGGCGCCGAGCCGATCCCCCTGCCCGGCGCCGAGGGCGTCCCCGGGGTGTACCTGCTGCGCACCCTCGACGACGCCGAGCGGCTGCGGCCGGTGCTCGCCGGGCGCCGGGAGGTGGTGGTCGTCGGGGCCGGCTGGATCGGCGCCGAGTTCGCCACCGCGGCCCGCGAGGCCGGCTGCCGGGTGACCGTGGTGGAGGCCGCGGACCAGCCGCTGGCCG
>NZ_JBKJFM010000262.1:0-4237 GCF_046614825.1 Streptomyces nanhaiensis | reverse complement strand
GCCGGTCCACCAGGCGTAGTGCTGGGCGGCGGTCCGGGCGGCCGGCGGGGCGGTGGCGGACGGGAAGGCCGTACCGGCGGAGGCGGCCGTACCGGCCGGAGCGGGGGTGGGGAGGGCGGCCCCGGCACCGGACGCGGAGACCTCGCGCGAAGCCCTGGCCCCCGGCACCGCGGCCGCGGGCGGGGCCTCGGCGCGCTGCTGGGCCAGCAGGTGCGGCGGCAGCAGGACCACCACACCGGTGCCGCCCCGGGAGGAGGGCCGGTAGCTCACGGAGATGCCGTACTTGTGGGCCAGCAGTCCCACCACGGCCAGGCCGAGCCGGGTGCCCTGGAGGTGGGCGAGGTCGGTCGACTCGCCGGAGACCGCCTTCTCCGCGCGGCGCATCGCCGCGTCGGACATGCGCAGCCCGCTGTCCTCGATGGTGACCACGAGGCCCGCGGTGCGCTCCTCGACGTAGACGTTGACCTCGTCGATGGGCGGGGAGAAGTTCGCCGCGTTGTCGATGAGCTCCGCGAGCAGGTGCATCACGCCCTCGGCGGCGAACCCGGCGATCGCGGTGCCGCTGGCGCAGTGCATGCGGACCCGCTGGTAGGCGGCGATGCGTCCCACCGCGCCGCGCAGGATGCTCTCCATGACGATCGGCTTGTTCCAGGCCCGGCTGGCGCGTCCGCCCATCAGCAGGGCGAGGCGGTCGGTGAGCAGTCCGATCTGCGAGGTGCTGTGGTCCAGCCTGAGGAGGTCGCCGAAGACCTCCTCGCCGTGGCGTTCCTGCATCTCGCGCAGGTCCGCCAGCATGCCCACGGCCGCCGCCTGCACCCGGCTGAGGGCCTTGGTGCCGGCCGTCCGGGCGGCGGCGGACCGCCGCTCGCTGGTCGCGTACTCGCGGATCACGAACTCCGTCAGGGCGGCCAGCCGCTCGTCCTCGGGACGCGGCACCCCCGCCAGGGTCGTGCCCGCCGAGGCGCCGCCGCGCAGCCGCGCGAAGGCCCCGGGCAGGACGGTGGTGAGAAGGCCGTCCACCCCCTCCGCCAGCTCCCGGGCCTGCCGGGCCGCCTCGTCCCGCCCTGCCTGCGCGGACAGCCGCTGCCCGGTGGCGGAGGAGACCTCGTGCGCGAAGGCGTGGAGGAGCCGCCGCAGCGCCGGGTCCTCCGGGACGGGCATTCCGGCCAGCGCGTCCTCCGCCCGCGCGCCGGTCCGCAGCCGCTCGGCGACCGCGGGCAGCACGGAGTCGGCCAGGTGCGCGGTGTGCGCCTGCCGGTACTCGGCCTGCCCGCGCAGCGCCGCGGCCTCGGCCGCCGCGTTCGCGGCGGCGGTGGCCGTCCGCCGCACCGTCAGGAGGACTGCAAGGAAGGCCGCGACGGCCACGGCTCCGGCCACCGCGACCACCCCCAGCACCCAGGGGCGCGTGCTGTCGGGGGCCGCGGCGGCGCCCGCCGCACCACCCGCGACGAGTGCCGTCAGGCAGACGGCGAGTAAGGCGAGGGGCAGGCGTCCTCCGGGCACTCGGTGCTGGCCGGGGGCGGCAGGATCTGACATCGCGCAATCCCTGTGGCTGTGTGGGGGCGGGTGATGCGGTTCGGAAGACAAACGACGGCCGAAAGCCCGCTGGAAGAAGGGAAGTTGCCTTCTCATGCGATTGCCTTCGTCATAGTAACCATGCACCGCCCAGCACGTGTGCCGAGCCGGTGGGGAGACGCCGGGGCCGTTCCGCCGCCGTGGGGCCGGACGCCTCCCGGCCCCTCCCCCGCCGGGCCCGGGATCCGAGTCCCGCGTGCGGTGTGCGTGCCGGGCATGATGGAGCACGACCACGACCTTCCCGGGGGAACCATGCGCTTACGCGGTACGGCCGCCGTCCTGCCGATCGTCGCCGCCGTCCTGCTTCTGGCCGCCGCGTGCGGCGGCGGGGACGACGGCGGTCCGGGCGGCGGCGAGGGGCCGCCACCCTCCTCCGCACCGTCCCGGCCCCCCTCTCCCGGTCCCGCGGACGTCGCCGCGCTGGAGAAGGCGGTGGGCCGCTACGTCGACGCCTACTTCGAGCCGGACGCCGGGGCCGTGTACGCCATGTACTCCGCCCGCTGCCGGCGGGAGGTGACCGAGGAGGCCGTCGCCGAGACCCTGGAGCGGGCGGCCGAGGCGAACACCGAGGGCAGGCGGTACGCCCTGGAGCGGTTCTCCGCCGAGGAGTCCTGGGGCGAGGACACCGCGTACGTGACGTACGGCGTGGGCGGCGAGCCGAGGTTCGACCACAGGAAGCAGCAGTGGGTCCGCGAGGAGGGCGGCTGGCGGTACGACGGCTGCTGAGCCGGCTCCCGTTGCGGCGCCCGCCGGGCCCGGGGCCCCGGTCCGCCCCCGGGGCCGTCCCCGGCCACCCCCGTGACGCGGCCGGGGACGGAGATCACCGCAGGGGGCCGGTCACGTCGTTGCGCGCCAGGACGGTGCCGTCGGGGCCGTACGCCGTCACGGTGGCGCGGGTGCCGGGCCCGGTGCCGCCCGCGTCGACGTGGTACACGCCCCAGCCCGGGTCACCGGGCAGCCGCACCATCCCCGCCTCCCAGGTGCGGCCGCCCGCCGTGACCGTGATGCGGGCCGGCTCGGTCTCCGTGCGGTAGGCGCCCGTGAGGAGGACGCCCCCGCCCGGGGAGGAGCTGTGGCCGAAGCTGAGGCTCCCGGCGCGGAGGCTGTCGCCCACCACGCCCCTGGCGGCCTCGACGCTCTCGCGGAAGTCCTCCGGACCGCCCCAGGCCACCACGTAGTTCTGCCTCCCCTCCGGCAGCAGACCCAGCAGCGCGCCCTGACCGATCTCCACCGGCTCGTACGGCTCCACCACCCGCACCCCCGGCAGCGTCTCGGAGGGCGCGGACGGCACGGAGGGCGCGGGGGAGGCGGCCTGCGGTGCGGCCGGGGCGGGGCCGGAGGGGGCCAGGAGGGGCGGCAGGAGGACGCCGCCGGCCAGGCAGGCCAGCACGGCGGCGGCCGCCGCGCCTGCGGCCGCCCGGCGGCGCCGCGCCAGGCGGCGGCCCTCGCGCACCAGGGCCTCCACCGGCGGCGGGCCCGCGATCAGGGTGCCCGCCTCGCGGCGCATGGCCTCCGCGAGGCGGGCGGCCCCGGTCTCGGCCCCCGTACCGGCTCCGGTCCCGGCCTCGTCGTCCACCGGCACGGCCTCCTCTCCCCTCCGGCCCGGCCCGCCGTCCGCCGGCACGTTCCCGCTCATCGGTTCACCACCGCCGCCCTGTCGCGTCCCATGCCCAGGACGGCGCCGTCCCGGCGGAGCCTGGCCAGGGCCCGGGCGGTGTGGCTGCGGACCGTACCGACTCCGGTGCCCAGCACGGCCGCCACCTCGCTCTCGCTGCGGTCCTCCAGGAAGCGCAGCACCACCACCGCTCGCTGCCGCGCCGGCAGCCGGCCCAGGGCCTCCATCAGCAGGCTGCGGTCGACGATCTGGTCGGCCCGGTCCGCGGTCTGCCGTTCGGGGAACCGGGTGGTCAGCCACTCCCGGACCTTCAGTCTGCGCAGCCGGTCCGCATTGGCGTTGATCATGATGCGCCAGACGTAGGCGTCCGGGTCCCCGGCGCGCTGCACACGCTCCCATCCGGTGTACGCCTTCGCCAGCGCCACCTGCGCCAGGTCCTCGGCGTCGTGGTGGTTGCCGGTGAGGAGGTACGCGGTCCGGAGCATGCGCGGCCACCGGTCGGCCACGTACTGCCGGTATTCCGCTTCCGCGCTCGTCTTCAAACGGGTGCCTCGGTTCGCCGTGGGGCCGCCGCCGGACCGGGTCGGAACCCGGCCCGGCGGCGTGCGTCCGTGGTCTCGTTGCGTGTGACGGCCGGTGGACTACGGCGTGCGGGGGGACGTCATCGTCAGGGTGTCGATGACGTCCCCGCCGGGCGTGTAGGCGGTGACGACGACGTCCGAGGAGAGGGCGTCGGTGCGGCCCGCGTCGAGGTGGTAGACGCCCCAGCCCGGGTCGCCGGGCAGCCGCACCATCTGCGCGTCGAAGGTGCCGTCGGCGGTGCGGACGGTGATCCGGCCCGGCACGACGTCCGTACGGAACGCCCCGGTGAACAGCACCTCGCCGTCGGAGGAGGAGTAGCCGCCGCTGACGGTGTTGGGGCGGAGGCTGTCGCCCACCACGCCCCTGGCGGCCTCGACGCTCTCGCGGAAGTCCTCCGGACCGCCCCAGGCCACCACGTAGTTCTGCCTCCCCTCCGGCAGCAGACCCAGCAGCGCGCCCTGACCG
>NZ_JBKJFM010000261.1:0-4245 GCF_046614825.1 Streptomyces nanhaiensis | reverse complement strand
CTGCGCGGGGGCGGCCTGGGGCTCGGGCTTCGGCTCGGGGGCCGGAGCCGGGGCGGGCGCCTCGGCCTGCGGCTCGGGCTGGGCCTGGGCGGGTGCCTCGGCCGGGGCGCCGCTGCCGTCGTCGATCACGGCCAGCTCGGCGCCGACCTCGACCGTCTCGTCCTCGGCGACCTTGATGGAGGACAGGGTCCCGGAGGCGGGGGAGGGGATCTCGGTGTCGACCTTGTCGGTCGAGACCTCCAGCAGGGGTTCGTCGGCCTCGACGTGCTCACCCTCGGCCTTCAGCCAGCGGGTGACGGTGCCCTCGGTGACGCTCTCGCCGAGCGCCGGCAGGGTTACGGAAACCGCCATGGTTTCGGTTGCTCCTAACGAAAAGTGCGAATGGCGTGGTGCTCTCGCGCCCGGGAGGATCAGTCGTGGGAGTGCAGCGGCTTGCCGGCCAGGGCCAGGTGGGCCTCGCCGAGGGCCTCGTTCTGCGTCGGGTGCGCGTGGACGAGCTGCGCGACCTCGGCGGGCAGAGCCTCCCAGTTGTAGATGAGCTGGGCCTCGCCGACCTGCTCGCCCATCCGGTCACCGACCATGTGGACGCCGACCACGGCACCGTCGCGGACCTGGACGAGCTTGATCTCGCCCTGCGTCTTGAGGATCTTGCTCCGGCCGTTGCCGCCGAGGTTGTACTTCAGCGTCACGACCTTGTCCGCGCCGTGGATCTCCTTGGCCTTGGCCTCGGTCAGACCGACGGAGGCGACCTCCGGGTGGCTGTAGGTCACACGCGGCACGCCGTCGTAGTCGATCGGCACGACGTCCAGCCCGGCCAGCCGCTCGGCCACCAGGATGCCCTCGGCGAAACCGACGTGGGCGAGCTGGAGGGTCGGGATGAGGTCGCCGACGGCCGAGATGGTCGGCACGTTGGTGCGGCAGTACTCGTCCACCAGGACGTAGCCGCGGTCCATGTTCACCCCGGCCTCCTCGTAGCCCAGGCCCTGCGAGACCGGACCGCGGCCGATGGCGACGAGCAGCAGCTCGGCCTCGTACTCCTTGCCGTTGGCCAGGGAGACCTTCACACCGCTGTCGGTGTACTCCGCCTTCTCGAAGAAGGAACCGAGCGAGAACTTGATGCCGCGCTTGCGGAAGGCGCGCTCCAGCAGCTTGGAGCTGTTCTCGTCCTCGGCGGGCACCAGGTGGGGCAGGCCCTCGACGATGGTGACGTCGGTGCCGAAGGACTTCCACGCGGAGGCGAACTCGCACCCGATGACGCCGCCGCCCAGGATGACGACGGACTGCGGCACGCGGTCCAGCGTCAGCGCGTGGTCGGAGTTGATGATCCGGTCGCCGTCGATCTCCAGACCCGGGATCGACTTGGGCACCGAGCCGGTGGCCAGCAGCACGTGCCGGCCCTCGTAGCGCTGCCCGTTCACGTCCACCGAGGTCGGGGAGGAGAGGCGGCCCTCGCCCTCCACGTAGGTGATCTTGCGGGAGGCGATCAGCCCCTGCAGGCCCTTGTACAGGCCCGAGATCACGCTGTCCTTGTACTTGTGGACCGCCGGCATGTCGATGCCCTCGAAGGTGGCCTTGACGCCGAAGCCGGCGCTCTCGCGCGCGGAGTCGGCCACCTCGCCGGCGTGCAGCAGGGCCTTCGTCGGGATGCATCCGTAGTGCAGACAGGTACCGCCGACCTTGTCCTTCTCGATCAGGGCGACGTCCAGACCCAGCTGCGAAGCCCGCAGGGCAGCGGCATAACCGCCGCTACCGCCTCCGAGGATCACTAGGTCGAAAACGGTGCTGGCGTCGTTCGCCACGTCACGTCCTCCATGCATGGGTACGCCGGAGCCGGTCCGTCGGAGACCGGGCGGCTGTATGTTCGGCCGCTTCTTGCTCGGCCCTGTGGGTTGAGCGGGCCCTGTCCTGCCGAGACAACATCTTTGCACTTGTCGGCGGGGAGTGGGACGCCGGGCCGGTGTCCCAGCCCCTCATACCCAGATGAACAGGAGGATTGCGAGCGGGTACGCGTGTCTACCGGAGAGTAGGCCGGCCGGATCGCTCACAGCGAACGCGGCCCCGGCCGGAACCGGCCGGAAAACCCGCCGGGGTCCGGGACGCTCCGAGCGTCCCGGACCCCGGCGGACGGGCGCGGACGGGCGCGGACGGGCGGTGCGCGGGCGGGCCCGCCGCGGCCGCCGCGCGGCCGTCAGCCGGCCGCCGGACCGCGGGTCAGACCACGTCCCCCGCCGCGGCGCGCTCGGCGAGGCGGACCAGGGTGCGCACCGCGCAGCCGGTGCCGCCCTTGGGGGTGTAGCCGAAGGGGCCGGACTCGTTGAAGGCCGGGCCGGCGATGTCCAGGTGGGCCCAGGTGGTGCCCTCGGCGACGAACTCCTTCAGGAACAGGCCGGCCACCAGGCCGCCGCCCATCCGCTCGCCCATGTTGGCGATGTCGGCGATCGGCGAGTCCATGCCCTTGCGCAGGTGGCCGGGGAGCGGCATCGGCCACGACGGCTCGCCCGCCTCGGCCGCGCTGTCGTGAATGGCGGTGCGGAAGGCGTCGTCGTTGGCCATCACGCCGAACGTGCGGTTGCCCAGCGCCAGCACCATCGCGCCGGTCAGGGTCGCCACGTCCACCACCGCGTCCGGCTTCTCCTCGCACGCCCGGGTCAGGGCGTCGGCCAGCACCAGGCGGCCCTCGGCGTCGGTGTTGAGCACCTCGACCGTCTTGCCGCTGTACATGGTCAGCACGTCGCCCGGGCGGGTCGCGGTGCCCGACGGCATGTTCTCCGCCAGCGCCAGCCAGCCGGTGACGTTCACCCGCAGGCCGAGGCGGGCGGCGGCGACCACGGCGGCGAAGACGGCGGCGGCGCCGCTCATGTCGCACTTCATGGTCTCGTTGTGGCCGGCCGGCTTGAGCGAGATGCCGCCCGAGTCGTAGGTGATGCCCTTGCCGACCAGGGCCAGGGTCTTCTTCGCCTTGGAGTGGGTGTAGGACAGGCGCACCAGGCGCGGCGGGTTCGCCGAGCCCTGCCCGACGCCGAGGATGCCGCCGTAGCCGCCCTTGGCCAGCGCCTTCTCGTCCAGCACCTCCACCGTCAGCCCGTACTCCTTGGCCGCGCTCTGCACGGCGGCGGCGAAGGACTTCGGGAACAGGCCGTTGGAGGGGGTGTTGACCAGATCGCGGGCGCGGTTGACCTCCGCGGCCAGCACCTCGGCCCGCTCGGCGGCGGCCTTGTGCGCCTTGTCGCGGGACCTGGCGCCGAGCACGGTGACCTCGGCGAGCGGAGCGTTCCTGCCGGCGTCCCCGCCCTTGCCGCCCTTGCCGTCCTTGCCCTTCTTGGAACCCTTGGCGTTCTTGTCCTCCTTGCCGCGGTACTCGGTGAAGGAGTAGGCGCCCAGCAGCGCGCCCTCGCAGACGGCGGCCAGGGACGCCTCGTCCCCGGCCGGCAGGGCGAAGCCGGCCTTCTTCCGGCCGGCCAGCGCGCGGGCGGCCGCACCGGCCGCGCGGCGCAGCGCCTCCGGGTCGTACGGCCCGTCCCCCTCCGGGGCGTCACCGAGCCCGACCGCCAGCACCAGGTCAGCCTTCACACCATCCGGGGCGGGCAGCTTGGTGACCTCCCCCTCACCGCCCGACGCGCCGAGGGTCTCCAGGACGCCGGCCAGGGAGCCGCCGAACGCCTGGTCCAGGGGCTCGCCGCCCGGGGCGACCACGGGCCCGTCCGGGCCCTTGGCCACACCGACTACGACGGCGTCCGCGCGCAGCGTCGCGGCGGACGAGGAACTGAGAGTGAGAGCAGACACAGTGGTGGGAATCCCTCTTCCGATGGGCAAGCCGAGTGGATGTGCACGGCTTCGGGCACGGGCCGAGCCTACGTCGCGGCCCGGAGGGCCCCGCCGTCGGCTCCGGGCGGCGGGTCGCGCCCGCCGCCCGGAGCCGACGGCGGGGCGTGACGGAAGCACGGACCGTCCCGCGGAATTCTCCGAGGGGCGCTAACCCAGCGCAAGCACCACCAGGCAGGAGGTCAGCGCGGTTTCGCCCACGGCGCCGAAGACGTCGCCGGTCACCCCGCCCAGTCTGCGGCGGCAGCGGGCCAGCAGCAGGTGCGCCGCGCCCAGCGCCAGGGCGACCGCCGCGGCGCACCGCACGGCCCCGTACGGGCCCCACAGCGCCCCCGCGCCCGCCGCCGCCGCGGCCACCGCCGCGCAGGTCAGGGCGGCACTCCGCCCGCGCACCGCCCCCGCCCCCGCCGCCCCCCGCCCCCC
>NZ_JBKJFM010000260.1:0-4341 GCF_046614825.1 Streptomyces nanhaiensis | reverse complement strand
GCCGCTCGGCCAGCAGGTCCCAGCGCCAGCGCTCCTCGACCCACTCCCGGCCGCGCTCGCCCATCCGGCGGCGCAGCGCGGGGTCCTTCAGCAGGTTCACGACGCGGTCGGCCGTCTCCGCGGCCGCCTCGCCGCCGGGCGCGCCGCCGCGCACCACCCAGCCGGTCTCCCCGTCCAGCACGGCGTCGGGCGCGCCGCCGGAGTCGCCGGCGACGACCGGCAGCCCGGTCGCCGACGCCTCCAGGTAGACGATGCCCAGCCCCTCCACGTCCAGCCCGCCGCGGCGGGTGCGGCAGGGCATGGCGAAGACGTCGCCCGCGCCGTAGTGGGCGGGCAGTTCCTCCCACGGCACCGCGCCGGTGAAGCGGACCGAGCCGGCGACTCCGGTCTCCTGCGCCAGTTTCCGCAGCGCCTGCCCGTACGGCCCGCCGCCGACGATCAGCAGCACCGCCTCGGGCACCTCGGCAAGGATCCGCGGCATGGCGCGGATGAGGGTGTCCTGCCCCTTGCGCGGCACCAGCCGCGAGACGCACACCACCACCGGCCGGTCTGCCAGGCCCAGCCGCTCCCGCACCGCGTCGCCGCCGGAACCGGGGTGGAAGGTCTTCTCGTCGACGCCCGGAGGAAGATGGACCATCCGCTCCGCCGCCCTCCCGGTGAGCGCGGCGGCTATCCGGGAGCGGGTGTACTCGCCGAGGTAGGTGAGGGTGTCGGTGCCCTCTCCGATGCGCCGCAGCAGTTGCCGGGCGGCCGGCAGCCGGGCCCAGCCCGCCTCGTGGCCGTGGGTGGTCGCCACCAGCCGCCGCGCCCCCGCCCGGCGCAGGGCGGGGGCCATCAGCCCCAGCGGCGCGGCCGCCCCGAACCACACCGACGTACAGCCGTGTTCGCGCAGGAGCGAGACCGCGCGGCGCGTCGCGTGCGGGGTCGGCAGCAGCATGGTGGTGGAGTCGCGCACGACGGTGAAGGGCTGCTCCGCGTCGAAGCGCGCGGTGGCCTCGACGCCCTCCCGGCCGCGCTTCCAGGTCGAGGCGTAGACGACGACCCGCTCCGGATCCAGCCGCAGCGCCATGCTGTGCAGGAACGCCTGGATGCCGCCGGGCCGGGGCGGGAAGTCGTTGGTGACGATCAGGGTCTTGTCCATCGCCGCCGACAGTACCCGCTGCCCTCGGGGCGCCGGGGCGGCACCCGGTACGGTCGGTCCATGCGCCTTCTGATCGCGGCCTGGGCCGCCACCCGGACCGTGGTGCTCCTGTGCGTGTTCAAGGTGATCACGGTGCCGGGGCCGGACGTCACCAGCGACGTCTCGGTGATCTACCAGGGCTGGTACCGGGTGCTGAGCACCGGTGTCTTCCCGCCGGACGACGTCACCTGGCAGTACCCGCCCGCCGCGGCGCTGGCGATCCTCTCCCCCGCGCTGCTGCCCTTCCTGGAGTACCCGGCCGCCTTCTACGTGCTGGCCTGCGCCGCCGACGCCGCCGCGTTCGCGCTGCTGCTGTACGCCTCCCGCCGCGGCGCCGGGCGGGAGCGGGGCCGCAGCCGGGCGGGCGCGTGGGTGTGGGTGGCCGGGGTGCCGCTGCTGGGCCCGACGGTGTACGCCCGCTACGACCTGATGGTCACCACCGTCGCGGTCGCCGCGCTGCTGGTCCTGGCCCGCAGCCCGCGCACGGCCGGGGCGCTGGCGGCCTTCGGGGCGCTGCTGAAGGTGTGGCCCGCGCTGCTGCTGGCGGGCACGCCGCGCGGGCGCGTCACCCGCGCCGTGTGGGGCGCCGCGGTGGTGACGGCCCTGGTACTGACCGCCGCGTTCGCCGCCGCCATGCCCGGTGCGCTGGACTTCCTCACCCACCAGCGCGACCGCGGCACCGAGGTCGAGTCGGTGGGCGCCCTGGTCTTCCACGTGGCGCGGCACTTCGGCTGGGAGGGCCAGGTGCTGCTGAACTACGGCTCGGTGGAGTTCCTGGGCCCGTACGTGGACCTGGTGAGCACCGCGGCGCTGCTGTGCACCGCCGCCGCCTTCGGCTGGCTGCTGCGGTGGCGGCTGCGCGCGGTGGAGTGGACGGCGTCCACCGCCGCGGACGCCGCGTTCGCCGCGGTGCTGCTGTTCACCGTCACCAGCCGGGTCATCAGCCCGCAGTACATGGTCTGGCTGGTGGGTCTGGCAGCGGTGTGCGTGACGCTGCGCACCGGCCGGCAGGGGCTGCCCGCTGTGCTGGTGGTCGTGGCGACGGGGGTGACGCTGCTGGAGTTCCCCCTCAACTTCGGCAGCGTGGTGGCGAGCGACGCGCTGGGGGTGACGCTGCTGGTGGTGCGCAACGGGCTGCTGGTCGCCGCCGCGGTGCTGGCCTGTGCCCGGCTGTGGCGCACGACGGTGACCGAGCCCCTGCGCCGCGCGGAGCAGGCCGGCGGGGACGGTGAAGGGGAAGACGGCGGGGACGGGCGCGGGGACGGGCGCGGGAGGCGCCAGAGAGCGCCCGAGCGGGAGGACGGGCTGGTCCCCCGGTGAGGCGCGCCCCGGCGCGGCCGTAGCCGCTACCGCTCGTCCAGTTCCCGCCGTACGTACTCGCGCCAGCGCGCGGTGAGTCCGTCCATGCCGGTGCCGAGCACCTCGCGGACCACCTGGTCCATGCCGCCGCCGGAACCGCCCGCCGCCAGGTACAGCTCGACCAGCTTCTCCTCGCCCCACCGCTGCGCCACCATCCGGCACAGCAGCCAGCCGCTCTCGTAGGAGCGGGCGAGCCGGTCGGCGTCCCCGGCGAAGGCGAACTCCTCGTCCGTCGGCAGTCTCCTGGGCACCTGCCCGTCGCGGACGGCACGGGCCAGCAGGGGGGCGATCCGGGCGGGCGGGCGGTCCACCTCCCGGTAGGCGGCCCAGTCGGCGAAGCCCTCCGACAGCCACAGCGGGGTGGACTCGGTGGTGTGCGCGCGGGTGGCCACATGGGTGACCTCGTGGGTCATGACGATCCGCCGCCCCTCCTCGCCCAGCAGCCAGTAGGACTGCGGGTTGACCACGATCCGCTCCGCGGGCGTTCTGCCCCGGCCGCCGGCCTCTCCGGTGGTGACGGCTGCGATGCCGCGGTAGGAGGAGGGCGGGCCGCCCAGGAGGCCGGCCATCCGCTCCAGTGTGGCGGGGGCCTGGACCAGCACCCGGCGCGGCCAGTCGCGCGGCCAGGCGGCGTCGGCGCCGGGGACCGCGCGGTCGGCGTCGTCCGCCAGCGCGCGCAGGTCGAACTCCGGGCGACCGACCCCCAGCACCAGGCTGCGCTCACCGCGCACGACGGTCATCTCCCCCTGCTCCCACAGCTGCTGGGCGCTGCGGCGGCCGCCGGGCGCGCCGTCGCCGTCGCTGTCGGAGGAGACGTACCAGCGGCCCTTCCGCTCGGTGAGGGTCAGGTACTCCACGTCCCGCACCGGTGCGGGGTCGTAGCCCTCGATCCGGTAGCGCAGTTCGGCTTGGACCGCGATCCGGCGGGGTCCGGCTTCCCCGTCCCCGCCGTCCGTGTCCCGCGGGAGCGGGAAGGCGTCGTCGCCGGTGGCGGTGACGCGGTAGGACCAGTGGTCCACCGGCAGCCGGGCGAGGTTGCCGAACACCGTGCGCTGGGCGTCCCGGTAGCCGTCCGCGCGGGGGTCGACGGTGGCCAGGTAGGCCTCGCGGTCACCGGTGAGCACCGCCTCGGCCTGGCGGTCCAGCACCGCCTGGAGCACTCCGCGCTCCGCGGCGCCCTCCTCCACCCGCTCCACGCAGCCGGACTGGAACGCCAGCAGTCCGGCCACCAGTACGGCCGGTACCGCCGACGCCCTCCGCCACCTCCGTGTCACACCGCTGATCGTACGGGCCCGGCCCGGGGCGCGCGGGACGCCGGGAACGGGGAGGACCGGAAACGGGGAGGACCGGAAACGGGGAGGACCGGGAGCGGAAGGGCGGGGTCAGGGGCGGACCACGGCGGCGACCGGCATCATCCCGACCGGGTCGTACCGCACCTGCGCTCCGGGGCGGGGGGCGTGGACGACCTGGCCGCCGCCGACGTACATCCCCACATGGCTGGCGTCCGACCGGTAGACGACCAGATCACCGGGGAGCGCCTGCTCCAGCGGTACGTGCCGCCCGGCGTGCAGCTGCCCCTGCGAGGTGCGCGGCAGGAAGACCCCGGCCCGGGCGTACGCCCAGGAGGTCAGCCCGGAGCAGTCGAAGGCGTGGGGGCCGGCCTGGCCCCAGGCGTACGGCGCGCCGACCGCCCCGCGGGCCGCGGCGACCGCCGCGGCGGCCCGTGGCGAGGGGGCCGGCCCCCCCGGCGCGCCGGGGCCGCCGCCCTCCCGCGCCCCGTGCCCGCCGGCCGCCCGGCCCCC